>CAWUJF010000316.1:0-4601 GCA_963922405.1 uncultured Hyphomicrobiales bacterium
CGGTCACCTGCAATAAACTCGTTATCTGCCAGCTGCTGATCCATTGCGGGTAGAAGATCAAGTGCCATTTTCTGGTTCTTCAGGCCCCAGGCTTCTATCTGCTCACCTTCAAGAACTGCTGCTCCAGGATGCAGATGTCTGAATGAAAAAGCAACCCGCATGAACAATCCGAACTCCATGCGACGGTTCCACATTTCTATTTTTGCGCGCTCCAGCGCTGTTTCACCAAACAAAGACGGTTCTGGATGCAATTCTTCCAGGTAGCGGCAGATTGCAATGGTTTCCGAGATGATCGTTCCATCGTCCAACTCCAGAAAAGGTACTGTCTTTGCAGGGTTTTTCTGACTCATTTCTTCACTTCGGTGTTCCAAAGCGTTGAGATCCAGTTGTTGGACTTCTACTTCGATCCCCTTTTCTTTCATGAAAATTTGCACCCTTCTCGGGTTAGGTGCACGCCCTCCATCATAAAGCTTCAATATTTTCTCCTATTAAATTCCTACCATCCAAGTATCTGACTAAGCCAGCTTTCGGATTGAGCTTCCTTTTTGATCTTGCGCCATTTAGCAGGGTTTTCAAAGTCCCCGTTCCACAAACCAAGTTCATTCTGGCTTGCAATCAGTTCCTTGCCTTCATAATCTCCATATGCAAGTGCCCAACCGGCTTCCACCATCAAAGCATTGATTTCCTGATTATTCACATAGCAAATTGCCAATAATCGATCGTATTTATCTTTGTTCCAGGATTTACATTCCACATCACGGCCGGCGACAATTTCCATCAGATGTTTGCGTGATCTGATGCCGCAATCATATTCGGCACCTGAGTTGGTTTTGCATTTTTGATCATATTCGGGTGCATCAATACCCAACAACCTGATCTCGTTCCCGTTTATCTTCAAACTGTCTCCGTCCAAAATCCTGGCCGATCCGACGATCGAATCTTCAGAATATTTGGTTAACCAACCAATTGCGACAAGGACGATTGCGATAAGCATGATCAATCGTACAAAATCTTTGATTTTTCTGAGCATTTGACCGTTTCCGCAGAGATAAACAGGTTCTGAAAAATCTTTTCCATCAGAAAAACCTAACAGCCTATTAACCAATTTCTGTCATTAAAATCCTTAAACATCAATCGGCTTGCATAAATGAAAAAGCAACAATCGGCATCTGTTGACAAGAATATAGTCAACCTTTCCAAAGACCGGACCGAGTCTGCTAAAGCCGTTCGTGAATTTCGCAAACGCTTAAGTGCTGTTGGCAATGGTGACACCGTCTTCGAGCATGAGCTTTTGAAAGGTTTTGCTAGAAGCCACATCAATGCCGGTTACGCGATGCCGCTTTTGGTGATGATTGTGGCTGCTTACACCGCGACCTGGACCGGCTGGATGGTCGCTGCAGGATGGGCACTGCTTACTATTATCGCCTACCTGATTTTTTCTTTTCTCTCGAGAAGGTTTCTTAAAAAGGAAACTGGTAGCGACAGTCTGGCATCATGGAAAAAACGGTTTCTGATTTGTCAGATATTGATCGCCTGTTCATGGATGTTCTTTGCCAGTGTTGATTGCTCCGATTGCAATCATCAGCAATATGCAATTGTACAGTTTTCAACCATTCTGGTGTTTCAGGCTGCTACCTGCATCATGTCCTACTCGTTCGGACGCGCCTTCCTTTTGATGGTTGCACCAGCCAGTGTTCTCTTTACCGTGCGTCTTTTGATGACCAAGGAACCTACTATGGTTTTAATGGGTTTTATTACCATCACCGGTGTTGCTTTCTTCTACGTAATGGCCGATCGCTTCCGAAAGTCGTTGATCACAATGCTGGAGCATTCGACTGAAAAAGAAACTCTTATTGCGGAGCTTGAAACCGAGAAGTCCATATCTGAGGCAGCCAGAAGCCGTGCGGAGGAAGCAAATCTTGCAAAGTCACGGTTCCTTGCCACCATGAGTCATGAACTACGGACGCCCCTTAACGCTATTTTGGGGTTCTCCGAGATCATGCGGGAAGAGGTTATGGGGCCAATCGATAACGATAGTTACAAGGAATATGTTGATGACATACATTCTTCCGGTTCACATCTCCTTAAACTCATTAACGAAATTCTGGATATCTCTCGCATTGAAGCAGGAAAACATGACCTCAATGAAGAAACCATCAGTCTGATCAAGATTGTCGACGAAGCCCGTCATATGATGGAAATCAAGGCAAAACAGAAGGGTGTGAACTTGGTTACCAATTACGAGGACAACCTGCCCACCATTTGGGTGGATGAGCGAGCTATACGCCAGATCACCCTCAACCTTCTATCAAATGCCCTTAAATTCACTCCGCAAGGTGGCAGAATTACTGTCAAGGTTGGCTGGACTGCCAAGGGTGGCCAGTACTTCTCCGTCTCTGACACGGGTCCAGGTATTCCTGAGTCCGAGATACCCGTGGTGCTTTCATCATTCGGACAAGGAACAATCGCAATTAACAATGCTGAACAAGGTACCGGTCTTGGCCTTACGATTGTCCAAGCGCTGCTTAACATGCATCAGGGCAAGTTTGACCTTAAATCCAAGTTGAGAATTGGTACCGAGGCCATTGCCTATTTGCCGAAAGAGCGGGTCACAACAAAGCAATCACACCCTTCAATTGTCACACCAAATGGCATTGTTGAGGGTGAGGAACAATGTGCGGTTGCGTAATTTAAAGTAATTCTATTTTGCCAGAAGCAAAGTTGCAGATTTTGCCATACCTGCCGCAAGCGCCAAATTTCCAAGCTCTGAGTTGAATTGCTTGTTTTCCAGGATCGTTTTAAATCCAAGATCTTCAACACATTTTGCCAATGCTTCATTGCCAGGTTGAACGGCATAAATGCAATGATCAAGTGCCGATGGATTGAGTGCATGAAGTACACATGCAGAAGCCAAAGCGCTGACCCCGGAAAGGATCACCGGAATATGCTGGCTGCGTGCTGCCAGAATTGCACCACACAGAGCGGATGTTTCCCGCCCCCCTATTCTGCGCAAAACCTCCAGCGGCTCCATTTGCTTTTCGTTTTCATTAGCCATGACATTTGCCAATAGTTCGGCATCATCACTTCTCAAATTCGAAAGATCGATACGTCCTGCAGTTAATCTGCTAATTACGGCCAAGGCTGAGAGAGTTGGTTGCTTTTCGATTGCTGCAAGGCAGAGCAAGTCCGCGCCACCAGCAATGGCTTCCATGCCGAAAGCTATTGTGCCGGCACATCCCTTTTCGTCCAAAGCATCATCCGTTCTTATGTTTTCGACAGGTACCTGCAAGGCAAGATCAAAAACTTTAAGACCCACATCAATTTGTTGGCAAAGCCGATTGATATAAGCATCTCCTGAAGCAATGTTGGTAACCTGCTCCAGGATATAAGTTTCTGATGCCTCATCTGAGACTTCATTCTCGAGCTTATGAGTACCTGCAAATAGAGTGATCAACGGTCTGTTGATCGACGGGCTTCTTCCACTCCACGCAGCAAACCACTCACAGATATCCCCCATAATTCCCAGGTCACCACGGTTCAGTTCATTCAATTGAGCCTGTGTCAGTTCCAGGGCATTCTGATCGGCATCTGGAAGATTGTTGATCAGGTTTCGAATGTCATCAAATGGGAGTCCGCTCTCAGCTTTTGTCATTTTTTTGCCTTCGATATACGACACGCATCGCCGGATATAGCGTTGCATTTTTAACCGCAAGTCATAAGTTAGTTAAGAACTTGATGTCCACCTTAAATGAGTCGAATTACCAGCAATGCAATCACCCTGCGTCCTTATATGCTCAATTGATCTGAAAACCGGGTTTTGCTTCGGCTGCGGCAGAACAAAAGACGAGATCGCTCAATGGACATCCTATACGGATGCAAAGCGCAGTGACGTGATGAACGAGCTTGAAGCACGTTTGGAGACTGTTGAGAAAAAACCAAGGCGCGAAACACGTCGTTCACGATTGCGAAGAAAAGCGCAAAGTACTGCTTGATCATACAAGACTTGCAAAAAATCTGAGTGCCACCAGTATCAGGAACACACCAAAACTGATTTCAAGGGCTCTTTTTGAAAGCTTGTGAGCAAGCTTTACACCCAGCGGTGTAACCAAAAGCGTTACCGGGACAATTATCAACACTATTAAAAAGTTTATATAGCCTATTGAAAAAGGAGGCAGATTTTCCGTGCCCCATCCTGCCCACATATATCCGAACATACCTGGAATTGATATGAGAACACCTACACCAGAAGAAGTGGCAACGGCCTGATGTATGGGACGCCCGTACAATGTCATGAAGGTATTATTGAAGACACCACCACCAATTCCCATGAATGTGGAGAAGAAACCTATGAACCAGCCAGCAACATATTTTCCAACTTTACGCGGTACATCCTCGGCGAGTCTCCAGGTGTCTTTCCCAAACAGCAGTTTCAAAGCAATAACAAGCGAAAAGAATGCAAATATTGCCCTTAGCTGCCCGCTGGACAAATAAGCTGCGACAAGGGATGCCATTATCACACCAACAGGCACTGCCCATGTGAAGGATCTAAGCAAATCCATGTCCACTGCACCCCTGGATTTGTGCGCCATAAAAGAGCGGAT
>CAWUJF010000317.1:0-4599 GCA_963922405.1 uncultured Hyphomicrobiales bacterium
TTGGGGCTAGTCATTTCATCATTTCAGGTTTCAGCTGCTCACGCTGCACGTCAGTGTGGTTCGGCATCCTGGTATTCCTTGCCGGGTCTGAAGACGGCTTCGGGTGAGAAAATGAATCCAAGAGCCATGACAGCAGCTCACCGTAATTTTCGTTTTGGGACCAAGTTGCGGGTCACAAACAAGCGCAACGGGCGTAGCGTGATCGTCAGGGTGAACGACCGCGGGCCATTTATCCGAGGTCGTGTGATTGATCTTTCAAAAGCGGCTGCTGCAAGGCTGGGTTATGTCCGCCGTGGTCATACACCCGTATGCATACAGAAGATCGGCTGATATTCTCGAAATCACAATTTAAAGTCGGTGAACTGACTTTTGCCGCAGCTTTAAAAGCGAAATCCTTCAGGTCGTTTTTAAAGCTGTCCGGTTTTGTTTGGCGTTGATAGGATTGGCTTTATTGCAAATAATGAGGCCATGGATATGCAACTTGATGGCAGAAAGGCGCTGGTGACGGGCGCGGCAGGCGGGATAGGTCAGGCTATCGTTTCCCGGCTCCAACTTGACGGGGCGGTGGTTACCGGATCAGATTTTACGTCTACGAATGCGGATTTTTCCATTGAGGGTGATCTGCTTGATACGGAGTTTTGTGAAACATTACCCGCCAAAGCGCATGACCTGATGGGCGGCTTGGATATATTGGTCAACAACGCTGGCATTATCACGAGGGGTATGATTACCGAAGCGTCTGATGAAGATTACTCCCGAACATTGGGGATTAATGTGGAAGCTCCGTTTCGATTGTGCCGGGCCTCTATACCAATCATGGAAAAAGCCGGTGGTGGTGCAATCGTCAATACATCATCCTGTTGGGGCGTGCATCCTGGCCCAAAACACCCGCTCTATGTGATGTCAAAGGCGGCCATTGCTTCCCTGACCCAGTGTCTGGGCATCGATCACGCGCATCAAAACATAAGGGTGAATGCGGTTTGTCCAAACGAAGTGAATACACCCATGATCAGAACCGGATTTGAAACGAGAGGCCTTGATCCTGACAAGGCTATAGATGCTCTAAACGCTTCTGTTCCCCTTGGGCGTATAGCTGAACCGGAAGACATTGCTGATGTGGTGGCATTTCTGGCTTCCGACCAATCAAGATATATGTGCGGTGCTCTGCTTGAAGTAAATGGCGGGAAATCCGTGCAATGAGCAGCTTTAAAGGAAAAACTGTTCTGGTTACCGGAGGGCGAAGTGGTATTGGGGCAGCGATCGCCGGACAATTTGCAGATCACGGTGCAACAGTTGTTACCGCTCAACGACAGGGTGATGAAAACTTTGATTGTATTGAAGCGGATTTTTCCGACGCTGCTACACCGAAACAGGTTATTGAAGCAGTCGTTGAAAAATACGGACAACTCGATGTGTTGGTAAACAATGCCGGTGTCATGTTTGAGGGAACCGTTGTCGAAACTTCCGAAGATGAATGGCTGAAAACTCTTCAGGTGAACCTCACAGCTCCGTTCCTCCTGACGAAATACGCAATGCCACACCTAATCAAACGTTCAGGCGCAATCGTCAATATAGGCTCTATTGAAGGTCTTGGAAGCAATCCGCGACATCCTGCATATTGTGCTTCAAAGGCTGGGTTACACGGGCTTACCAGAGCGGTGGCTGTTGACCATGGACCCGACGGCGTGCGCTGTAACGCTGTTGCGCCTGGTTGGATTGATACGGACTTGAACATCGCATTTATAGAAAGCCTTGGTGATCCCGAAGAATTCCGGCGGCAGATTGGTGGCATTCACCCAGTGGGGCGTACCGGAAGTCCGGACGAGATCGCTTCTCTTGTTTTATGGCTTGCATCAGATCAAGCGTCTTTTGTGACTGGGCAGGTCTGGACGGTGGATGGTGGTCGGATGAGCAAACTCAGCCTGCCATAGCTATAGCTTTTTCATCGTGATTTGGAGAAGGTATTGTTATTTACGTTGTTGAGAAAATTGAAACGGCCGCTGGAAGGTGCGGCCGTTTATTATTAGTTTGCGCTGTACGTCAGGATTGCAGCCCAACGCTTTTTCAAATTTCTCATGAGGTTGCTTCGCCAGCACGAAAAATTTGCATGTGCACGAAGGTCCATTTTATCTTTATGGATAATGGCCCTTGCATGTAGCAAATGTGACGACATTAACCTTTTCCTTTCGATAATCTTGCACCGAAATTGCCACTGATATAAAACCAGATTGAGATGCACTCAGTGCGGTTATGCCAGCAATATGCGCACTGAGTGCACATTTGTCAAGGAGAAAAGCGCAACCAGTGCGCTTTAGAATGCTTTGTCGAGTTGGGAGTAAGGGGTTAATGTCACCGAAGCAATTCCGTAAGTGGCGAAAATCACTGGGGCTTGGACAAAAAGAAGCTGCTGCTTTGTTGGGGCTCAACAAGCGCATGATCCAATACTACGAGAAGGGTGAAAGAGACGGCAAACCCGTCGAAATCCCCAAATATGTGCGCCTGGCCTGCTATGCGATAGAACAGAATATTGCTGATTTTGATGGGGAAAAAACAACCGCCAGAGAGAACAATTGATTCTATCCACAAGGCCAAAAGTTCACATTGCATCATTTTAAAAGTTGCGTTTTACTACCGGTAGGTCGAGGTAGGGAGCAAGGCAATGAATGCAGAGCAGAATAACTTGTTCGGGTTGCGCATTGCGCGGAAGATTGTCAGTTGCAAGGAAAATGAATGGCCAGATGTGGTTCACGGTCTGTATCGAACTAAGCAACTATCAACGGCAATCCACGAGATAAACAATCTTCAAAGAGACCCTCAGCACGAAGATGTGGCAAACGCTGCAATCAAGCGGATGGGGTTCCACTAAGTATTATTGTTGGCCGATGCGGCCAACCGGCAATTGGCTGTTTTGCAGGCTCGGTGAAATCTGAAGCTTTGGTTTGCGAAATGCACCTGATTGGCTCGTGTCATGAAAATCGCAGCGTATATTTGGATTGGTTACAGCAACGAGTTTGCCGGATATATCGCATCTTCCATCATTTCCGTCACCGCCGCATTGTTCTATTCGAAGCGATGTTTCCATATGGCTTTCGCCGGAATTCAGAAAAGCATTGAACGGAATGCGGGATAACCGGCCTTCCGCTTTGCCATTATCAAATACCACAGCACGATCAGTTATGGTTTGAGCGCTACCGGTGGAGGATTTTGCATTGGCTGAAACTATGCCTTTTCCGTCGGTTTCCTCCGGATTAGTGAGAGCAAGCACCAGCGACTTCAATTGAAAGTCCACATCTGCCTTGATGCAAGTAAGAAACCTTGCCCGTAGTAATTCGCTTCCGGGCTTCAGGTTCTGGCCTTCAAAGTTGACATGGCTAACCAGGCACTGCTCTCCCAGATTGCGCACGCAGACCACTTCACATTTGGTGATACCTTCTGCAGTGCTGCACTGATTGATGTCGGGCTCTGGCAGCGCAGTGGCTGCGCCTGCTTGAGCTACGGGCAGGAAAAGAAAAAGTAGGGCGGGTGCAAATTTTAACATAAGCGAAACTTAGCTTACTGCCAGACCTTTGCAAGATGGTCGTTCTACACTATAACGCGAGCGAGATTTCATCGGCGCTGCCTTTAACAGCGCATGTTTGGAGAGAAAAATGACATCCCTTGAACTGAATTCGCTCGATTTGCCGGGCGATCCAAAAGACACTCGTGTTGTTGTTGCCATGTCTGGCGGCGTCGACTCCTCCGTAGTTGCTGGTTTGCTGGCACGCGAAGGCTATGATGTGGTGGGCATGACACTGCAGCTTTACGATCATGGCGAAGCGGTGCGTCGCAAAGGTGCCTGTTGTGCGGGTCAGGATATTCATGATGCCCGCCGTGTGGCAGAAACCCTCGGTATTCCCCATTATGTACTGGACTATGAAGACCGGTTCCGTGAGCAGGTGATTAACCCTTTCATGGAAAGCTATATTGCAGGTGAAACACCTATTCCCTGTGTGGCGTGCAACCAGACCGTAAAGTTTGCTGACCTGCTGAAAACGGCAAAGGAACTCGGCGCTGCTGCGCTTGCAACCGGGCACTATATCCGTTCGCACCTGGCTGATCCGGAAACAGGAAGGCGCGCTCTTTTCCGTCCGCGCGATCATGCGCGGGATCAAAGCTATTTTCTTTTTGCAACCACGCAGGAGCAGATAGATTATATCCGCTTCCCGCTTGGTCATTTGCCAAAAGCTGAAACTCGGGAGATCGCCAGAGAGCTGGGTCTCGAAGTGGCAGAGAAATCTGACAGCCAGGATATTTGTTTTGTGCCTCAGGGCCGATACTCGGATATCATCAACAAGTTGCAACCGGAGGCGGCTAACCCGGGTAAAATTGTGCATCTGGATGGTCGCGAACTGGGTGATCATGATGGTATCATCAATTTCACCATCGGTCAGCGACGGGGTATTGGTGTTGCCACGGGAGAGCCGATTTATGTGGTTCATCTGGACGCAAAAACAGGGACGGTATTTGTAGGTCCACGTGAGGCGCTCGATACTCGCACGCTATTATTGCGGGACGTGAACTGGCTTGGTGATGAGGCGATGGAAAAACTGCCAGAAAGTG
>CAWUJF010000318.1:0-4598 GCA_963922405.1 uncultured Hyphomicrobiales bacterium
TGAATTCACGCTTCTTCTCATTATGCTTCAGGAGTGCAAGTGTGACGATTATCGGAGCATCATCATAATCTATGGAACGATACAACTCACCATCGATCTTCTCTCCGGTCTTTTTTAAAACAGCAGCCTGGATCGTCTTGTCGTAGGTCACTGTCTGAGCGGCCAAAGGTGCTGCACTTGCGGATACAACCGCCACAGTTAGCAAGATGATAGGTTTGGCACGCATTTCCGTTCGTCTCCTGAATTAATCGGAAAATGTGTACCATATTGGGGTTAGTGAAGCGGAAACGAACGTAGTTACTGAAATGTAAAAACGTAAGTTTCAACCGGTGGAGACGATCAACTGTTTTTCAACAATTTGCGCAGTTTTCCAAGCGCCATGTCTTCCGGCTCATTGTATGAAATAGTACCCACGAAATCACCGCCCGGACGAAACAGCATCACCGAGGCCTGATGATCCATAGTGTAATCCCCGTCATCAAGATCAACCCTCTTTGCATACACTCTGTACGCACTGATCGCATCACGCACTTTCTCCGGATCACCGGTGATCCCGGTAATGCGGGAATCAAATGCATTCACATAGTCACTCAACACAGTTGGCGTATCGCGCTCAGGGTCCACCGAGAAAAAATAGAACTTGACCTGGTCAGCATCATCACCGAGCTCTTGAAGCCATTTTGAAGCATGTAGCAAGGTTCCCGGACAAATGTCTGGACAATTGGTAAATCCGAAAAATATTGCGTGATGTGCACCCTTCACATCATCATAGGAGATCGAACTGCCATCATGACGAACTAAATCAAACGGGCCGCCAATATTGGATACAGCACTGTTTCCCGCTACTTGTTGATCACTCTTGTGCAGGTTAACTGCCATATATGCGAAAAATGCCGCTGAAACTGCCACCAGCGCCCAAAGAAACATTCTGACGAAATTCATACTTTGATCCAAGCAATTATATAATTAAATGACCCGAGCCTAGAATTAAGGATTAGCACTCAAGATTACAAATGACGATTTTGTATGGCGTTAATTTGCCGCAAGTTGATAATTAATATCAGGACGGATCCAGGGGTTCTGTCCCATCAGGATTCCCATCCTTATCAAGGCGAATTTTCTCAACCTTGTCTTCAGCAGCAGCAAGAAGTTTGCGGCAGTGATTACGAAGGGCTTCACCACGTTCGTAATGGGCAATGGATTTATCAAGTGGGACGTTCCCACGTTCAAGACTTTCTACGATTGTCTCTAGTTGATCCAACGCTTGTTCAAAAGTCATGGATGAAATGTCTTGATTCTCATCGCTCATAGCTAACTGCCTTGTTCCGCGTCACCCTGTCATCAAACGGTTTACATGCTCACTGGCAGACTCTGCAAGTCCCTGAAGATCATATCCACCTTCCAGTAAGCTCACCACCCTGCTTTCACAGCAGGTTTCGGCAATTTCCATCAGTTTTCCGGTTGCCCAGTCATAATCATCAGCGACAAAATTCAAGCTTGCCAGTGGATCCCTGTAATGGGCATCAAAACCTGCCGAAATCAATATAAGATCCGGTTTGAAATTCTCCACGCTGGGCAGGACGCGATCCCGGAAAGCCTCTTTGAACTTGGAACCATCATCCCCTGGTGAGAGAGGTGCATTAAAGACATTGCCCACCCCTGTTTCATTCAAAGCGCCCGAGCCAGGATAAAGTGGCATCTGGTGTGTTGAGGCAAACAAAACGGTTGGATCATCATAAAATATGTCTTGAGTTCCATTTCCGTGATGCACATCAAAATCTACAATCGCCACGCGTTCACAGCCATGATGTTCCTGGGCATATCTGGCAGCAATTGCCACGTGATTTACGAGGCAAAAGCCCATGGCTGTTGTTTTCTCAGCATGGTGTCCGGGAGGCCGCATGGAAATAAAGGCATTGTCAGCTTTCTTCTCAAAAACACTGTCGACCGCATCCACCGCTGCGCCGGTAACATGCAGCACGGTTTCCCAGCTTTTTGGGCTTGCCGATGTATCGGCATCCACGATCGCCAATCCTTCTTCAGGAATTTTGCCCTTAATTCTTTTCACAAACTCTGCAGGATGAGCCAGCTCAAACAGCGATTCATCACCCTTTGGCGCATCGACCCGCTCAAGCGCATCGAATTTTTCATCCGCGAACACTTCATCCAGAACTTTTATCCGGTCAGGTCGCTCGGGATGGCCGGGCGGTGTGATGTGTTGGATACTGAGTTCGTGGGTATAAAGGCGCGTGGTCAAATTGAACTCCTGTATTCCTGGGTGATTACCTGAAACATATCACAGTTTTAGGGAAAGCCCTGCAAGGTTTATTCAGCAATCACCCGATAAGTTTTTCCGTCATCAAGACCAAGGATAATCTCGAAAACCTCTTCTTTTTCCCGTGTCCCGATAGCTCTGTCAATTCGCGCGGGCAGTGAGACGCGAGCAAGTTCACTGAACTTGTCTTTGTCAATTCCGATCATCACGAGTTCATTTCGGCTAAGCGAGGGGATTAGGAGGTCTGGTCTTCCATCGTTGTTCACGTCGGCAGCAGCAGAAAGTCTCAGCTCATTGGAGCCGATAAAGTGATTGGAGAAACCGCTGGCACCGAAGATTTGCTGAAGATTTCCGTTCTGCAGACGGAAGATACCGAGCAAACCAGCCAGATGCGGTGTGACAACTAAAGAGATCTCCGGGTTGCGACCACCGGTAAAATTCGTGATTTCAGCAATGTTGAGCCATCTGTTGGAACGTCCGATGAAAGGTGTCTGAGCAACTTTTATAAAAGCATTACCATTCAATCCGAACACCGCAACAGAACCACCTCCGGACTGCGAGGACAATATGGTGATAACCTCATTAGTCCCGTTTCCATCAAGATCTGCAATTCGAGGAGTGATGTCCTCAAAGACTTCGTTCTTGGGCAAGCGAAAAGTGAATCTCTCACCTCTGCTGTTCTTGATTTTCAACGCACCGGCTTCAATTGCATCACCCAAAACACCGTGTGCATATCGTGTTGTAGGTTCTGTGTACCAGGCCTCAACGATGTCGCCTTTTGCGGTTGCGATCCGACCGTCCGGCAAACTATTGGGGGCGGGAGCCCTCGTATCTTTTACAATTTCCGGAGGGATGGATTTATCGTTGATTTCTTCCAACTGCCATTTCGGCACCTCTTGGGCTGATACTGCGGTGATACTCAATAGAATGGAGCAGGTTAGGGTCGTCAGTATCGAAAATAGCCGCATATCAGTTCTCGTCCGTAATTGTTTCCGTGATCTCTATACCAAAACCTTCAAGTCCCACATAATGACGCTCGCGTGATGCATAGAGCTTGATGGATTCTATCCCCAGATCGCGCAGGATCTGTGCTCCCAGGCCTATTTCCAGCCACTCATCTTCCCGGCTCTGCGCAGTTTCATGATCTTCACGATCAGTAGAAGAAAGGGCATCTTTCCAGCGCATGGTATTTGCAGCAACGCCAACTGAACCCTCTCTTAGATAAACAACAACGCCTCTGCCATTCTCTTCCATGGACTTCATGATTGAATGAAGCTGAGAGGTCCCGAAAACGTCTTCAATAACGGATTCAATGTGTAACCTGACCGGCACATCCTGTCCGTCACGTACATCACCGAAAACGACAGCCAGATGGTTCATCGGATCCCATCTGGTCTTGTAGGTGTAAGCTTGGGCAGTGCCTGCGGTGGTTTCAATCGGGAACTCATCAATCCGATCAATCAGGCTTTCCTGGCGTTGGCGGTACGAAATCAGATCAGCAACGGAGATGGTTTTCAATTCATTTTCGTCAGCAAAGGCTGCTACCTGGGGGCCACGCATCACGGTGCCATCGTCATTTACCAATTCGGAGATAACACCCACTTCTGGAAGAGAGGCAAGCTTGCACAAATCAACTGCAGCTTCTGTATGGCCCGAACGCATGAGTACGCCGCCTTCCTTGGCAACGAGCGGGAAAATATGACCCGGTCTCACGAAATCATAAGCCCCGGCATTCGGATTAGCGAGTGCACGAACAGTGGAGGTGCGTTCCTCTGCAGAGATGCCGGTAGTCGTGTCATGTTTGTAGTCCACTGAAACAGTAAAGGCAGTTGCGTGCGGAGCATCATTTTCCGCAACCATAGGGTTAAGGTTAAGACGTTTTGCTTCTCCAGGTGTCATGGGAGCACAAACAATGCCGGAAGTATGGCGAATGATGAAAGCCATCTTTTCAGGCGTGCAATGCACAGCGGCAACAATCAGATCACCTTCGTTTTCGCGATCATCATCATCTGTAACTACCACGATCTCACCATTTTCAAAGGCACGGATTGCTTCGACAATTTTTTGCTGATCGTAACTCATAAACTATGTTCTTCCTGTTTGTCCGCGATGCATCAGATAGTGATCCGCAACTGCACAGGCAACCATGGCTTCGCCAATTGGAACCGCGCGGATACCCACACAAGGGTCATGCCGTCCTTTGGTAACGACGTCTACGTTCTTACCTGACGCAGTTATTCCTTTTGTTGGTAAAAGCATTGATGAGGTTGGCTTCACCGCAAACCTGGCGACGACTGGTTGTCCAGTGGCGATGCCTCCCAGA
>CAWUJF010000319.1:0-4568 GCA_963922405.1 uncultured Hyphomicrobiales bacterium
CCATCAATGACACTTACGGCCACCAAATCGGCGATACTGTCATAAGTAATTTCTCCACAATTATGAAAACTGCCTGCCGTAAGCAGGACGTAATCGGACGGATAGGTGGTGAGGAGTTCTGTATTCTACTGCCGGCAGCTACTCAGGAAATGGGTGCTCTGGTTGCTGAGAGTATCCGTGGTTCAGTTAAAGGATTTGAACATACTGATGGAAAAATCCCTGCATTCTTCATCACCTCGAGTTTCGGTGTTGCAGAATTAAGACCTGGAGAAACCTATCTCTCGTTGTTCAATAGAGCTGACAAAGCGCTGTACGAGGCGAAGGAACAGGGAAGAGACATAGTGATCCGCGCCGATAAAGACGAAATGGCGCGCGTTCTGGAATTCAAGAAAAGACTGCAATCCTGATGGTTGCCATAACTCCTCAAATCGCATAAATCACCACTACATAATGATGATCAACCCACCCGCGCCCGTATGCGGGACTGGAGAAAGGATTAGCCAAAATGGCCTCAATTTCCCTTACATTTCCCGATGGCAATTCACGTGAATACGAAGCCGGCATCACCGGACTTGATGTAGCTGAATCAATTGCCAAATCACTGGCTAAAAAATCAGTGGCCTACGCACTTGATGGCGAACTTCGAGATCTTGGCGATCCGATTGAATCTGATGGCGCCATTGAGCTTGTCACCAGATCTGACGAAAAAGCCCTTGAACTTATCCGCCATGATTGCGCACACGTTTTGGCAGAAGCTGTGCAGGAACTTTGGCCAGGCACACAGGTGACTATTGGACCGGTAATTGAGAACGGTTTCTACTATGACTTCGCGCGAAATGAGCCTTTTACACCGGAAGATTTGCCGGTGATAGAAAAGAAGATGAAGGAAATCATTCAGCGAAATGATAGGTTTACAAAGGAAGAGTGGACCAGAGATCAAGCCAAGGAATTCTTTGCCTCAAAAGGCGAGAGCTACAAAGTTGAACTCGTTGATGCGATTCCCGAAGATCAGACACTGAAGATTTACAAGCAGGGTGATTGGCTCGATCTTTGTCGTGGTCCTCACATGCGATCAACTGGCGATATCGGACAGGCTTTCAAACTAATGAATGTGGCCGGGGCTTATTGGCGCGGCGATGCAAACAACGCCATGTTAACCCGCATCTACGGTACTGCCTGGGCTGATGAAAAGCAGCTAAAACAATATCTCTTCATGCGAGAGGAAGCGGAAAAACGTGATCATCGTAAACTGGGCCGAGAAATGGACCTTTTCCATTTTCAGGAAGAGGGTCCCGGTGTGGTTTTCTGGCATTCCAAAGGCTGGAGAATATTCCAAAGTCTCGTGAGTTACATGCGCCGCCGTCTTGAGGGTACCTATGAAGAAGTGAATGCGCCTCAAATTCTCGATAAGTCGCTGTGGGAGACCTCAGGTCACTGGGGTTGGTACAATGAAAACATGTTTGCGGTTAAGTCTGCTCATGCACAAGTGAACCCGGATGATGAAGAAGCGGATCACAGGGTTTTTGCCATCAAACCGATGAATTGTCCTGGTCACGTGCAAATCTTCAAACACGGCCTTAGAAGCTATCGCGAGATGCCGGTCCGTCTGGCAGAATTCGGCAATGTTCATCGATATGAGCCTTCAGGTGCCTTGCACGGTCTGATGCGTGTGAGAGGCTTCACTCAGGATGATGCACACGTTTTCTGCACTGAAGAGCAGATGCGCGAAGAATGCATGCGTATCAACGATCTGATTTTGTCGGTTTATGCTGATTTCGGCTTTGAGGAATTCACAGTGCTGCTTTCAACGCGCCCGGAAAAACGTGTGGGCGATGATGCCAGCTGGGATCATGCCGAAGCGGTGATGCTTGAGGTTCTCAAGGAAATCGAAGCAAATTCAGGTGGGAAGATCAAAACCGGCATCAATGAAGGCGAGGGTGCGTTCTATGGTCCGAAATTTGAGTACACCCTTAGAGATGCTATCGGCAGAACCTGGCAGTGTGGCACTACGCAGGTAGATTTCAATCTGCCTGAGCGTTTTGGCGCATTCTACATAGACAGCGATAGCAACAAGAAGCAGCCGGTTATGATCCACCGGGCAATTTGTGGTTCAATGGAACGCTTTCTGGGTATCCTGATTGAGAACTTTGCGGGGCATTTTCCACTTTGGTTGGCACCGCAACAGATCGTTGTTGCAACAATCACTACCGAAGCAAATGATTATGCCGAACAGGTTGTAGCGAAACTCAAGAAAGCTGGCCTCCAGGCAAAGATCGACGACCGGAACGAAAAGATCAATTACAAGGTGCGTGAACATTCTCTCGCAAAAGTACCGGTAATCATGGTTTGCGGTATGCGAGAAGCAGAGGAAAACAGTGTGAATATTCGCCGGCTGGGATCCAAGGAGCAGAAATCCTTTGGGCTGGAAGAGGCGATTGCAAATCTGGTTGAAGAAGCAACACCACCTGACATTCGTAGATTATAGGTCTCTTTTCGCGACAACGTGATTGAGTTTTTTCATCTCGCCAATGTGATTTTGTTGACGCGTAAATAATCCCCCCTAAACTGATAAAAAGACAGTTTAGGAGACTAAATGCTCAACAGGCAGGTTACTAAATATTTTTCAGCGTTCTGGTTGATCTTGATATCATCGCTCCCCGCCAAGGCTTGTAACATAGCCTTGGCGTTAACCGTTGATGTGTCCGGTTCAGTTAATTCAGAAGAATATGCCCTCCAGATGAATGGTCTCGCAGCAGCATTGCGTGATCCCACAGTTGCTGATGCCTTGGTGAAGGAAAAGGCGTCGGTGATGTTGGTTCAGTGGTCAGGGACATCCAGACAGAAAGTGGTGCTTCGCTGGAGACACATAAAAACCCGTGAACACGTGGAGGAACTTGCTAACAGGGTGGAAAGCATCCCACGAGTATGGCGGAATTTTTCAACAGCGATCGGTGATGCTTTGATTTTCACAGCAAGCCATTTTGATGAAGTTCCGCAGTGCAAAAGAAAAGTGATCGATGTTTCAGGAGATGGATACTCAAATGAAGGTGTAGACCCGTTTTTGATCCGAAGGGAAATGGCAAGCCGCGGTTTTACCGTCAATGGCCTCGCAATTGAAGGTTCAGTCGAAAAATTGACGCAATACTATTTAACTGACGTAATTGCTGGGCCTGGTGCATTTGCCATGACTGCAAACAGTTTTGAAGAATACCCTAAGCGAATTCGTCAAAAATTGCTAAGAGAAGTCTCCAAACAAATAGTTTTACTCGATTAGATTATTTAAAGAATTGCAAATCACCTAAAACCGTCAGCCAGACCAGCTAGTTAAACCACAGGGGAGCGCTATGGCGCAGATGAAATTTGATTATGTAATTGTCGGAGGTGGTTCCGCCGGCTGCACGCTTGCATCACGATTGTCAGAAGACCCTTCTGTTACCGTTTGTCTGATTGAAGCAGGTGGCCAGGGAAAGAGTGTCTTGGTTCGCATGCCTGCCGGGATCATTACCATGATTCCGGGAAGGCCAAAAATCAACAATTGGGCATATGAAACTACGCCACAGCCGGGGTTGAACGGGCGAAAAGGTTATCAACCGAGAGGTAAAGCCTTGGGAGGATCAAGTGCCATAAATGCCATGCTTTATATCCGTGGCCATAAACAGGACTATGATAGTTGGGCGGAGCTGGGATGCGAGGGCTGGTCATGGGATGAAGTGCTCCCTTATTTCAAGAAATCTGAGAACAATGAAAGGGGAGCTGACCGCTGGCACGGTAACGATGGTCCTCTGATGGTTGCAAACCAACAATCGCCGCGGCCAATCACGGAAGCTTTCATCGAAGCTGGGCAAACCTTACAAATCAGATCCCGGGAAGACTTTAATACCGGTGAGACAGAGGGTATCGGACAATATCAGGTTACCCATTTTTATGATGAGTTCCAAAAGGGAGAACGTTGCTCCGCTGCAGCAGCTTATCTTCACCCTGTTATGCAACGTTCAAACCTCACAGTTTTGACCGAGGCTCATGTGACTAAAATAAACTTCAAAGGGAAGCGGGCTGTCGGCATCAGCTACAGGCTTTCCGATGGCACCAATAGTATTGAAGCAGAAAAGGAAGTCATTTTATGTGGTGGTGCTTTTAATTCACCTCAACTGCTTCAACTTTCAGGCATTGGCAGGTCTCAAGACATTGAGCCTCATGGTATCCAGATGATTCATGAGTTGCCGGGTGTGGGTCAAAACCTGCAGGACCATATTGATTTTACAGTCGCTTACAAAACAAGAAACACAGACGTTATGGGTTTCGGCATGGTTGGTTTTGCCGAAATTGCTAAGGGTATCTGGAATTGGGGAAGACATGGAACCGGGATACTCACATCGCCCCTGGCTGAGGGGGCAGCGTTCATCAAAACTGATCCAAATCTGGAGCGTCCGGATGCACAATTGCATTTTGTAACTGGTATTGTGGACAATCACGCCAAGACGCTGCATTGGGGATATGGCTACAGTTGTCATGTGTGTGTATTACACCCGAAATCACGGGGCTCAGTAACCCTCAATGATGGCGACCCG
>CAWUJF010000320.1:0-4557 GCA_963922405.1 uncultured Hyphomicrobiales bacterium
TCATATTTGTTAATTTAACGGATGGTTTGCGGGGGCAGCAAGCAGATTCATAACTTACTACTATTTTATTTGGAAGAATATAACACAACAATTAAAGTGTAAATTAACTGATGATTGTTATTTAGATTCAATATAAAAATCTAAAAAAGTCTCCAAAAGTGCGTCATATCAATCAAGTTAACAAAACGATCAACATCATAAACCGTGCTACATGGGTGATGTTTTGGCCCCTTGTTGGCTTGTGGCTAATGATAAGTTTCTTATGCGGGAAGTTATTATTTATCTTTCTAGAACGTACAAACGGTTTTCCATATATGCTTTGGCAAGTAATATTCATAGTTACGGCATTTCTAATTTTTTCCTGCTTTGTGGTCTATTTATTTCTTAGACATCATGCTGAGATTAATTCGAGTAACCCTTATTTTGTTGTAGATGATAACGGAATATCTTGGTCAGGACTTGGTATTACACGTGACATCTATATTAGTTGGGACAACATCAAAAAATATAAGGGCTATGGATCGTCTGATTACGTTTTCAGAGTTTGGACAAAAGAAACACATAACGCTTTGAAGTCAAAGAGTTTGATAATTATAATATTGGGTTCAATCATAAACATTGTTTCATTTGGTCTAGTTACGAAAAATTTTGAATTGTCGTTTTATCAGTTTAAACCTGGTTTGTTGGGATTAACGAAGTTAGAGTTTCAACAGATACTCGATAAACAAATGAATATGGCTGATAATAGTTCGTGGAAACCAGCCCCTGGCTGGAAAAATACGAATAACTCGAAATTAAACCCTATATACAAGCTGCTGATTCTTGCACCATCATTATTCATGGTATTTGGTTTTGTTTTCGAAATGATGTTTTGATGTTCTTTAGCTTATAATGTTCAGCAGTTTGGAAAGCAGCCATTAGCAATTTTCCAAGTTTGTTCACTCCTAGCACAAAGCGGAATACCAAATCTGGGCGCATACAAAACTATCCCCTCTGGCAACTCAGTCGGTTTGTCCGCACACCTGCCATTGGGTAAAGCCAATTGCCATGAAAACGACAGATGGAACTTTAACATTGCTAAGCAGCCATAAATACGAATTTGACTTGCATGATAATTGCAAATTAGTTGGTTACGCGGTCCGTTTCCACGATAGAATATTCTGAAGAATGACAATATTTTAATACATCAGCTGCCAATATGTGGTGTGTCTTGATATTTGGTGTGGTTAAAAATGGGAATCTCTTTCTGGCTCGCTGGATTGTTCGCTTTAGCAGGATTAACCTTCCTTTTTTTCGCCGGGTTTTTGCATTGGCGCCTTACGAAATTATGTCATAGCTTCGAACAAAGAGAGTTTTTTTCGATGAGGCGAAAACTTTTCAACTCCAATGTTTATGCCGAAGGATTCATAACAATCGATTTTAATCATGCAGACTTCCCATCTGAATTTGAAGTAGAAATACGACGAAAGAAAAAGGTAGTTGACACACTGTTTGTACTTGTTGGCGTGATGTTCGTTTTGGTAATCAGCTCTCTGGTTTGGAATATGATTACAAGATAATAGCTATAGATGCTTGTCGTAGATAGGATGCACACCACAAATTATTCTGTCGCTAAGTCCGCATACCGGACTTAATACAGATACTAGTCCAATGACTGCTTCCTCCCTAATTTGATCATTGATTTTGCGTAATGATTAGGATCGTTTACTGAAAAAGGTGGGCTAAATTGCAGAAAATACCGTTATCTTTTTGGGTGAAAACAGTGACCCCAATTAAATCATGAAATTGACTTTCTGAATAAATGTGCGTATATATATGCGTATAATTTGGAGAATCTTTCTTGGAAAAGAACAGTCGAAAGATCATCAAACTCCTTCAGAAAGATGGTTTTGAATTGGTGAATGTGGCTGGTTCCCATCACAAGTACAAAAAGGGAGGCAAAACAGTTACAGTCCCCCATCCAAAAAAGGATTTACCAACAGGTACAGTACGCCAGATTTATAAACAGGCCGGGTGGCTATAGCGAAGGAACAAAATCATGCGTTATTTTATTGGTGTAGTACATCAGGAAGGTCAAAGTGCGTTTGGCATTCATTTTCCAGACGTTCCAGGTTGTTTCTCTGCTGCTGATGACATGCAAGACCTTTTAGCGAATGCCACTGAAGCGCTTTCTCTACATTTGGAAGACGAGGCTATTCCTGACGCGAGACCTCTTGATGATGTGAGATCAGATGAAGAAGTTAAGGAAGACCTAGCCAATGGTGCGTTTCTGCTAGCAGTTCCGCATATTCAGCTTAGTGGGCGATCAAGTAAAGCTAATATTACGATGGATGCTGGACTTCTAAATGCAATTGATCAAACTGCGAAACAGCGCGGTTTAACCAGATCCTCTTTTCTTGCTGATTTAGCCAGGCGAGAAATTGCAGGTTGATACTATTATGCTCCAAACTGTTATAGATGACTTGATATGAAGCAAACAAAACTAAAATAAGTTTTCGTAGCTCATGGGTCACCGGGTTCATTTGTATCAAGCGGGCGTCTGTAGATCCCCTATCACGGTTTTGAGTGCTACGACCTTAGATGATAGTTTCCCCTTCGGCCAAGCTAACATGGTACGTAGCTTGTTACTTCCTTTTGGTAAATCCGTAACCTTTAGTCTTTCCGCCGGTGGAAAAGTATCAATAACGCTTCTTGGTACAAGAGCGGCACCCATGCCCGCTAAAACACAACCTAACATGGCATGATATGACCCCATTTCGACTGTGCGTTCCGGCACGTCGTTTTGCTGTGCGAACCAATGCTCCAATAGTCTACGATGTGGGCACCCGTGCTCGAAAACCAAAACTGTTCTTGGGCACCCATGATCTCCTCCGATCGGTGGATGGGTTTTAGACGTGACTAGAACGGGTGACTCTACAAATGCGACCATTTGATCAAAACGCTTATCGGGAACTGGTTCCGCTATAAATGCTGCATCGATCTCACCATGCAACAAAGCATCGGCAAGCACTACAGGGTTGCCGGTTCGCATCTCCAAAATGACCTTGGGAAAACGCTCAGAAAATTCAGCCAATGGTCCAGGCAGACGAACAGCCGCCGTGCTTTCCATTGATCCGATGCGAAAAACACCTGTTGGCAAATCGGAATGCAAGGCGTCTTCCGCCTCTTCGGCCAATGCGAGCAACTTCTCGGCATAATCCATTAGTGTTCTGCCAGAGGGAGTGAGTACCATCTTGCGACCCTGTCGGATGAAAAGTTCCTTCTCCAACCGTTCTTCAAGTTGTTGAATACGGCTTGTGACGGCAGATTGCACACGTCCCAATCGCTCTGCAGCTCTGGTCACCCCCCCTTCACGCACCACTGCACGAAGAACACGCAAGTCGGAAAGTTCCATCATCCATCTCCATTTTTGATCAATAATATCAAAATAACTCATTTTTATTGATGCTTCCAGTGCTGTAAGTACGCTGGAAAGTTCACGCAACACCTAGGAGAAAACCAATGGATGAAATTGAAGCCAAGCTCGTCAACGAAAGTTGGGCACAGGTTGTACCCATTGCTGAAGAAGCAATGGCAATGTTTTACTCAAACCTCTTTGATCTTGATGAAAAAATCGCCCTACTGTTTGATGGCAAAGATATGCCAGCTCAAGGCTCGAAACTGGCAAACGCACTTAACCTTGTCATCAACAACCTGGATCATCCCGGCATGTTAGCTACCAAACTGCAGGAGATTGGTGCGCAACACGCAGGCTATGGTGCATCTGAGAGCGATTTCGAGACAGTTGGAAAGGCGCTGATCATGACGCTTGAAAGTGGCTTGGGAGACATCTGGACAAAAGCTCATGAGCGAGCCTGGTCTGCTGCCTACACCTTTGTCGCAGAGCAGATGATAGCAGGACTTCGGACCAAACAAGCTGCATGACACCGGCAACAACAGGAGTAATAACAATGCCAAAAGGTTATTGGATCGTACGTGTATCCGTGCATAACAATGATGAATATCCGCGGTATCTAAAGGCCGCTAGAGAAGCTTTTGAAAAGTTTGGAGCAAAGTTCCATGTGCGTGGTGGTCGATACATGGCACCTGAAGGTGTATCACGAGACCGAAATGTGGTGGTTGAGTTCAAAGATTTCGATACTGCACTAGCCTGTTATGATTCACCGGAATACAGCGCCGCGAGGAAGATCCGACAGGCAAACGCAGATGCAGATTTTCTCATTGCTGAGGGGCTTTGAAAATCCGCATCCGTTTACTGGCTCCGCCGGCGCAATTGCCCGCCGGGTGAGAAGCAACTTCAAAACCTGATCTAACTATTCGATTGAAACAAATGACCGGCATGAAGCCGGGATCATAACAATAGAAAAACACTTGGTGCCAAGGGGAAGTTGCAATGAAACATTGCAGGTAGATCTTTCCTAAAGAAAAGCACAAACAACGGAGTGAAAAATGACATTCAGCAATCCATTCTTTCGTCGTCTGACGTGTATTACAGAAAGCTATATGGAAGCTTCAGAGCAACGAAAAACAGTCCGTGCATTAAGAGGTTTGAGTAAA
>CAWUJF010000321.1:0-4536 GCA_963922405.1 uncultured Hyphomicrobiales bacterium
ATAACTTCCAAACTGATACATCTTGTTCAAAAGATAGAGTTCAGGCGCCACACCCTGTTTGGCGCCTATTTTGATATGACCGAAGTCATGCCCCATCAACCAGTCAATCGACAGGCCAGTGTTCGAAAACAGCTTCAGCTTCTCTCTCACGCTGACCCCACCATTATCATCCGCACCGATCATTCCTGACCCGCCTTTTTCAGCCGGGCCAAACCATCTTGCTTGCGTACTGTGATGTTTAAAAGTCTGTGCAATGTGGATTGGAGTTTCACAAACTCACCCGTCATCGCCTGGCGTTCTTTTAGGAATTCCGCATGGTCCACAGAATTTATGGTATTGGCAACTTTGGTAAGCTGATTGATGTTCACACCAATTCGCCCGAGCTCCCGGGAGATCGCATAAAGGACTTGCCTGCTCTCAGCATCAATCTCAATGAAGCCTGCAATGCGCCTTGCTGCAATCCTTAAAGCCCGATTGTTCGTCAAACCGGCCGCTTCTACCTGATCGCTGAACTCCAAAAACTCAGCGTTCCGCAGTCGCACATTCAGGTTCGTATAGCCATCTAGCCCTTCACGCTTGATCGCTTCACGACGTACTGAATTAGATTGTGTGGTCTTTGTTTGTGAAGATCGTTTGGCAGGTCTTGCAACCTTCAAACTCTGCTTGTCGCCATTCATCAGTGCTGTTCACCTTGCCTTCCAAGATTGCTTCTTTAGATCCAATCTTCGAAGCTGCACTGATTGGGTGTTGAGTGTAGTTAGGTCAAATGTTCTACATTTGCATATATCCTGCCAACTACACTCAATACATTCCTCTTAAATCATAACTTACCCTACGTCAATTAGGAAGAAAATGCTTTGTACAATATTGCATTGCCACATAAGCATGTTTGCGTGTTCAAAACACACACATGGCTTTCACCTAAAACTCGATTGATTTGTTTCAGTTGCGAAGGCTTTATGGCCCGGTTTAGGTGCTTGTTTTTGATCTCTTGATTTGTTCGGCGGAATGATAGCAGGCAACATTTCGGTTTTCTGAAACAGGCAATGTGGGGGGGAGATGGGTTTTGCAAATATCCGTTGCAAGCGCACATCGAGGATGAAAAAAGCATCCTGATGGAGGTGAAAGTGGGGAAGGCACTTCCCCTTTGATTGTATCAAAATGCACTAACTCATCAGCATTCAACACCAGCTTTGGGACAGAGCCAATTAATGCGTGCGTATAAGGATGCGCTGGGGTTTGGAATACTTCTGCCACAGGGCCAAGCTCGACTATTTGCCCAAGATACATCACAGCAACACGGTCGCTGACATGTTGCACAACGGATAGATCGTGGCTGATAAAGACGGTTGTGAGGTTCAATTCGCGGGTGAGTTCCAGAAAGAGATTAATGATTTGCGCCTGGATCGACACATCAAGAGAGGCAACAGGTTCATCGCAAATCAAAACGTCCGGTTGCATGGCTAGGGCACGAGCGATTGCTATCCTTTGGCGTTGACCCCCTGAAAACTGATGCGGATATCGATCGGCCCACATCGGATCCAGACCTACGCGTTCAAACCATTTTGAAACAAAAGACTTAGCTTCTGATTTAGTGACAATGCCATGTGTAATTGGGCCTTCAGAAACCGTATCGCCTACTTTCATCCTTGGGTCGAGGCTGGCAAAAGGATCTTGAAACACGGTTTGAACCCGGGTCATTGCCTTAGTCCCTTTGACCATAACAGGCGCGCCATCGATCGTCACTTCACCGGTTGTGGGTGTGAGGATACCTGCCATTAGTCGTCCCAGCGTAGATTTCCCGCAACCAGATTCTCCCACCAACCCAAGCGTCTCGCCTTGTTGGATAGACAAAGATACATCTGACACGGCGAGAACAGAACGGGTCTCAACTTGCGCGCCAAGTTTGGCAGCAATCTTCTCACCGATGGTCAGGTTTGGACCGAACAACCGACTGACATTTTCAATGTTCAAGAAGGATGTCATTTTGCATCCTCCTTCACCTGACCCACTGGGTGAAAGCACCGCAATCCCCGATCATCAAAAAAGACCATATTGGGTTCGATCTCGCATTCTGAAGTGTTGCGATCACAGCGTGGCGCAAAGGGGCAACCTGGTGGGAGCGACAGCAATGACGGGGTGGTGCCAGGGATTTGCTTTAAAGGTTTGCCAGGTGCTGACATTGCAGGCAGTGAGGCAATCAGACCAGCGGTGTATGGATGATGGGGCTTGCGCAATAAAGAAGCAGTTGGGCCTTGTTCCACAATTCGTCCCGCATACATCACCGCAAGCTTTGTGGCCAGGCTGGACACTACTGCCAGATCATGACTGATCCATATCAAAGCTGTTCCAAAGTCAGCCGCTAAGTCGCGCATTTGTAGAAGTATCTGTGCTTGAATGGACACATCCAGCGCGGTCGTCGGTTCATCGGCTACGATAACTGAAGGGCGGTGTAGCAATGCAATCGCAATTGCCACGCGCTGTCGCATGCCACCTGAAAATTCATGCGGATAGGATCGCAGACGCGCTGCAGCAGATGGGATTCCAACCTGTGTCAGTAGCTCGGCTGAACGTTCTTCCATTGCACGTGCGGACAACCGTTCATGGGCTTCAATGGCTAGCCTCATCTGCTGTCCAATGGTCAGCATGGGGTTTAGCGTGGCTATGGGATCTTGAAATATCATAGAAATGTCACGCCCTCTACGTGCGCGCATTTCAGCATCAGGTAATGTTGTGAGCTCAGTTCCATTTAGTCTGATTGATCCATCCACAATCCGTCCTGGTTCATCCACTAGTCCCAGAAGCGAGAAGCCCGTCACGCTTTTTCCTGATCCGCTTTCACCCACCAGGCCCAAAATCTCCCCGGCTGCAAGATCGAACGAAACACCATCCACTGCCTTTACTACGCCTGCGCGGGTGAAGAAGTGAGTGCGAAGGTCTCGAACGCTCAATACGGTTTCTGTCATCGCCGTAACCTTGGGTTAAATTGGTCACGTACCTGATCACCAACAATATTGATCGCGACAATCAGGATGATCAAAGCGATCCCGGGATAAACAGAAATCCAGTAACGCCCACTCATCATGTAAGGAAACCCGTTCGAGATAAGCATACCGAGCGAAGGCTCGGTAACGGGAAGGCCTAGGCCTAAAAAGCTTAAGGTTGCTTCCAAAGAAATGGAATTGGCGATTTGCACGGTTGCCACAACAATCAACGGAGGCGTGCAGTTGGGCAGCAGATGGCGCCACACAACAAGACGCGTGGATAATGGTGTGGCAACGGCTGCTTCAATGTAGTCTTTACCCCGTTCCGCTTTGGCGGCCCCATAAGCGGTTCTGGCGAAATAAGCATATTGTGCGGCCACGAGTGCGCCAATCAATTGCGCCTTGCCTTGCCCAAGCAAAGCAACGATCACCAATGCAAGTAATATTGCGGGAAAGGACAATTGCAGATCGACCAAGCGCATAATAAAAGTCTCTACTTTTCCTCCAACATAAGCAGCTGTAATTCCAAGAAAGGTACCAATCGACAGGGAGACGAAACCAGCGGCAAGCCCGATTTGGATCGAAATGCGAAGACCATAAAAAATAGCAGATAAAAGATCCCGCCCCTGTGGATCAGTTCCCAGAAGATGCACATATCCGCCTGTTCCCACAAAGCCAGGCGGACGGCGGCTATCCATCAAAGACAGATTTGCAAGGTCATAGGGATTTTGCGGGGAAACAACTGAGGCAAACAGAGCCAGCAGGCTCATAAGAAGTGCGACGGCTAAAGCAAAGACGGCAATCTTGTTTTCTCGGAATTCAGCCCAGAAAAGGCGTAAGGGAGAGTTTTTCTCACTCATGCGGATGCTCCATGACGAATTCGCGGATCAATCAGCGCAAAGACGAGATCAATAACAAAATTGATCGTAACAAATAGAAAGGCTACGAGAATAAGGTAAGCCACCATAACCGGACGGTCGAGCACCGCAATACTGTCGATGATCAGCTTGCCAACACCGGGCCAGGAAAAGATGGTTTCAGTGACGACGGCAAAGGCCAGGGTAGACCCAAGTTCAAGACCAAAAACCGTAATGATCGGGATGGATATCAGCTTGAGCAAATGACGGCGCAGTATCGTAGCCTCTGACAGTCCTGCAGCACGCGCAAATTTGATGTTATCGGTTAGCATGATCTCTCTGGTCCCGGCTCGTGCTAAGCGTATCATCATCGCAAGTTTGAACAGGGCCAGATTCACCGCAGGGAGAACGATGTGAGACAGACCATCCAAGGTTGGAAAGGACCAAGCAACACCCCAGATATCAACGGTCTCACCACGCCCACCTGCAGGTAACCATCCTAGGTTCACTGCAAAGGTAAGGATCAGGATCAACCCGACCCAAAAGGAGGGGACAGAGAAGCCCAGAACCGATACGGCCATAATGGTCTTAGAGAGCCAGCCATCAGGACGGTAACCTGCGTAGATGCCTAACGTCACGCCTAGAATGGTGGCAGAGACAACCGAGATAAGTACCAGTTCAATGGTTGCGGGCAA
>CAWUJF010000322.1:0-4531 GCA_963922405.1 uncultured Hyphomicrobiales bacterium
AAACTTTCTACAAAAACTGCATGAGTTGATTGTTTCCGCTTAGATCGGACTAAAACTCGATGTTCGGAAAACCGCCATTTTATGCCTCTATTAGCTATGTCAGCAGTGCCCCATCGGCGTAAAACGTGGATACAAACCCCCAATATTTTTGAAAGCCTCCCCCATGACCTCCCCAGCTACCTTCTTTGATGACACACAAGACCTCGACACCCTGGGCGGACGTATCGTACGCGCTCGCGAAGCCACCGGACTGGATGCAATGGAAACATCCGAACGCGTTGGCGTAACAATCGAAACTTACGAAAACTGGGAAATGGACCGGGATGAGCCGCGTGCCAACAAACTGGCCATGCTGGCCGGGTGTCTGGGCGTGAGCCCCACCTGGCTACTCTCCGGCATTGGTGAAGCTCCAATCTCCGAGAGCACAAGCGAAGAACTTGAAAACCTCAAGCATCAACTTGATCGTATTTATGAATTGCATCAACAGACAGGGCATGCGATTGACATGTTGAGCCAGGCAATCCGACGTCTGGCAGATCGGGAAGAATAAGAGGCACATTAATGAACATTGTAAGCGAGAACATCTCACACGGTGGCCGCCAGCTGGTGGTCGAACATGACAGTGCAGCCCTAAACAGCACGATGAAGTTCTCGGTTTTTCTGCCACCTCAGGCAGCTGACAAGCCCTGTCCGGTTCTGTTCTATCTTTCAGGTCTCACATGCACCCATGCCAATGTGACCGAGAAAGGCGAGTTCAGAGCCGCAGCCGCACAACACGGTATCATTATTGTTTGCCCGGATACTTCACCGCGGTCTCCGGACATGGCGGATGAAGAGGTCTATTTCTTCGGTTCCGGTGCAGGGTTCTATGTGGACGCGACCGAAGCTCCGTTTGATACGCATTACAATATGTATTCCTATGTCACAGACGAGCTACCGGCTTTGATTGGCAAGGAATTCAATGCGGATATGTCGCGCCAATCCATTTTTGGCCATTCCATGGGTGGCCATGGCGCGCTCACCATCGCTCTCAAAAATCCTGACACCTACAAGTCTGTTTCAGCATTCGCACCCATTTGTGCACCCTCTCAGGTGGAGTGGGGCAGCAATGCTTTCACCAAATATCTGGGTGAGGATACAGAAAGCTGGAAGGCATATGATACTGTCCAGTTGATTAAGGACGGCAACAAGGTCAGTGAAATTCTCGTTGATCAGGGAACTGCCGACGAGTTTCTGGAGTCGGGCCTGCGCCCTAACCTGCTTGAAGAAGCCTGCAGCGGCGCCGGCATTGATCTGACCCTGCGCATGCAGGATGGTTATGACCATTCCTACTACTTCATCTCCAGTTTTATGGCGGATCACATTGCCTGGCATGCCGAACGGCTGGGATAGATGAGCACAGCCCCGGTTCGCACTGCCAGTGCTTTGATTGGCAGCAAACGCGCATGGTTTATCTGGTGCCTTTCAGCGCTTACTTTTGGATACGCGTTTTTCCATCGTGTAGCGCCAAGCGTGATGGTCAACGAGTTGATGACCGATTTCGCCATCGGCGCTGCGGTTCTGGGGACGCTCTCCGCTCTATACTTTTATCCATATGTTTTGATGCAGGTACCCCTTGGCGCCATCATTGATCGTATCGGTGCGCGGTTGCTGCTCACAATCGCCCTGGTGATTGCAGGTGCAGGTTCCATAATCTTCGCGGTAGCAGACAACATTTCAATGGCCTATGTGGGCAGAACACTCATCGGTGTTGGCTCGGCCGTCGGCTTCCTGGGAACCCTCGCAATTGCTGCCAGATGGTTCCCACCACACCGGTTCGGTTTTCTGGCGGGATTTGTCATGTTCTTCGGCATGATCAGCGGCATGATGGCTCAGGGACCACTCGCAGGCTTCGTGGAAAACTTTGGCTGGCGGGCAGTGATGTGGAGCCTGGGCGGTTTCAGTCTTGTTCTGGCATTGATGATTTTCACCTTTGTGCGCAACCAGCCTGAAGACATAGAAGTGGAAGACAAGCCAAAGGAAAGCTGGTCTTCTGTCTGGTCCAAACTTGGCAAGGCCTTGTCCACACTCGAGGTCTGGAAAACGGCAATTGTCGCCTCCACCATGTCAGGCCCCATGCTGACGCTGGGCGGTTTATGGGCAACACCTTACTTGATGGTGGCCTATGAACTGGAGCGACAGCAGGCCGCCTTCTTTGTATCATTGCTTCTTCTGGGTTGGGCGTTTGGCGCACCCTTTGCCGGTTGGTTGTCGGACTATATTCGTAAGCGCAAGATCCTACTGGTGTCCGGTGCTTTTGTTCTCATGCTCTGCGTTGCAGCGATTGTCTTCATGCCTGATGCACCATTGTGGTTGGCTGTCCTCCTCCTTGCCCTTTGCGGCACCTCCGGCGCATTCATGGCGATCACATTCCCGCTTATTCGCGAAAACAGTCCGCAGGAAATGAGTGGCTCAGTCACCGGCATCGTCAATTCGATGACAGTCGCCTCAGGAGCAATCTTGCAACCGGCGGTGGGATTTGTGCTCGACCGGATATGGGATGGGACCACATCTCAGGGTGCACAGGTTTACCAGGCTTCTGATTTCAGAACGGGGTTCATTGTCGTACTTGCTTCCACAATTCTCGGATTTCTCGTTTCCCTCACCTTGAAAGAAAGTGATTTCGGAAATCGCTAGCAAAGTAATTTTTGTTATTTTCAATGCTCAATTATCGTTGGTGACACGGGTTCTGGCTTACAGATTTGAAATGCAAGTAATCAGCACTACTTTTTTATATTAAATTTGATCAATCTTATCATTCTTCCATTGACGTAAAAGGAAGCTTTGAATATGGTCCCGCAACTTTTCATAAATCTATAAATTTAAGTGGCTTGCTTCAAAATCTATTTCGAAGGTAAGCTGTGATATCGCAAGGAGGGCGTACAATATGGCAAGTGAGACTAAGAAAAAACCTGCAGCCAAAAAAACAGCCAGCAGCAAAAGAAAGCCGATCGAAAAAATCTGGCTCAAATCCTATCCGGAAAATGTCAATCAGGAGATCGGTGAGCTAGAACACGCATCCGTGGGAGAGCTGCTTGTTCATTCCTGTAAAACCTATGGTAGCAAGCCGGCAGTCACCTGCATGGGTAAAACCATTACCTATTCTGAAGTTGATCAGTATTCACAAAGAGTAGGCGCTTGGCTCCAGTCCAAGGGTTTGCAAAAGGGTGACCGCGTCGCAATCATGATGCCAAACATCCTGCAATACGCCATCGTGCTGCCAGCTATTTTACGCGCCGGTTACACAGTGGTGAACGTGAACCCGCTCTACACTCCGCGCGAACTGGAGCACCAGCTCAATGACAGTGGCGCCAAGGTTATCTTTGTCCTCGAAAACTTTGCCGAAACCGTTCAGGCTGTCATCAGCAAGGTACAGGTAGAGCATGTGGTGGTTACCACCATGGGAGATATGCTTGGCGGACTTAAAGGTCACATCGTTAATTTCGTTGTCCGCAACGTCAAGAAAATGGTACCGGCATGGTCATTGCCGGGACACCATAAATTCAAGGCGGTTCTCGCATCCAGCGCACCGCTGAAGCCATCAGACGTGGGCCACGATGATTTTGCCTTCCTGCAATATACAGGTGGTACAACAGGCGTTTCAAAAGGTGCTGGTCTGACCAACGCAAACGTATTGTCAAACGCAGCTCAGAATGATGAGTGGCTAAAAGTGTTGGACGACATGCCAGATAATCCGGTTTATGTCTGCCCATTGCCGCTCTATCATATCTTCGCCCTAACCGTGAACATGGTCATGGGCATGCGCCTTGGATGTCATAACATCCTCATTCCAAACCCGAGAGATATTCCGGGCTTTGTGAAAGAGTTGAACAACTGGCAAATCCACGTCTTCCCGGGCCTGAACACTCTTTTCAACGGCCTGCTGAACAACCCTGATTTCGCTAATGTGGACTTCTCGAAGTTGAAGCTCACATTGGGTGGCGGTATGGCAGTTCAGCAACCTGTTGCCGAGCGCTGGCAGGAAGTTACCGGATGTAACATCTCGGAAGGTTATGGTCTGTCCGAAACCTCACCGGTTGCCACCGCAAACCGTTTCGATGCAGATGGCTTCTCAGGCACAATCGGCCTACCGCTTCCATCAACTGACATCGTGATCCGCGATGAAGACGGGAAGGATTTGCCGATCGGTGAAGTGGGTGAGATCTGTATCCGTGGCCCGCAGGTCATGGCAGGTTACTGGAACCGTCCGGAAGAAACCGCCAAGGTGATGATGGACGATGGCTTCTTCAAATCCGGTGATATCGGTTTCATGAACGAAAACGGCCAGACCAAGATCGTTGATCGCAAGAAGGACATGATCCTGGTTTCAGGCTTCAACGTGTTCCCGAACGAGATCGAAGAAGTTGCTGTTGCTCATGACGGCATTTCGGAAGCAGCTGCAATCGGCATCCCACACGAAAAGTCTGGCGAGGCGGTGAAACTGTTTATCGTCAAGACAGACCCATCTCTTACTGAAGCTGATGTGAAGGAA
>CAWUJF010000323.1:0-4526 GCA_963922405.1 uncultured Hyphomicrobiales bacterium
AGATGGTGAGCTCAATACGATCAAAGTGTTTTTCACTGTGCCAGGGGATTCGTCTTCCGAAATATTCCTCCCAGATATCAAGCACAAATCTCACAGTACCGAATAAGTGAGCTGCCTCAAACTGTTCGGTTCCCGGTTCCAGATGATCAAAATGACCATCGGCATCAGGCATTGCTGGAGGATGGATATCTCCATTCCAAGGTGGGGCCAGTACATCGCCACCGCTCGCTGGACCGGGTGCTATACCGTAGGGGCGGGGTTTACCGACTGGAAAGATCGTGTACATGCGATCATCGGCCGGGCCCGGATCAAGGCTTCCTGCCGGGCTTGAAACGACAATGGTTTCAGGTTCACTAAAGTCCTCAAGAAACCTTGGCTGCGGATACAGGCTGAAACGAGTACCAGTCATGATCTACTCCCTCTGCAAGAACCTTGTTTCAATTCATGAAGGAATTCAAGACCTTCTTTGATTTTGGAAACGATGCTCAATCGAACAGGCGAAATCTTTCACTGTTCTGTTTTTGCGGACTTTCAGGTTTCTGATTGGTTGAGGTTTGTTTCCAGGATTTAGTGTTCTGGTACCAGAATTCGGTTTCCTCGAACACAAAGTCAGATTGAAATGGTGAGGAGAAGTCACCATCCGCTACGAATTGGCAGAGTTCATGAGCGTCAGTGAACTTTTGATCAATGCCATGATTTTCAACGAATGTCTTGAATGCTGCGAGGGTTTGTTCTTCGAGTTTGGTGTTCGCCAGGCCTTTGAACAAGGTTTGCCATGTTCTTTCTTTGTAGTGGATTTGCTGTGCAGACTGCAGAATTGTCTCCTGCTCGGATGAGGTCAAAACTCCATCGTTTCCAGCTTTTATACAGCAAGCCCGCACATTTACGGTTGCAAGGCTGAGTGTTGGAAATCCAAGCTCCGGTGGTCCGTGAAGGATGGCTACCTCTTCGTCATCTTCAATTTCACCTGATTTGTACCACTCATAAACCTCACCCAAGCCAATCATTCCAAAATTGTGAAGTTCAGCTGCTCGCAATGCTCCCATGCTGGCAGAACCGATCACATGAATGCCCTGATCCAATGCCCATAGAATTTCCTTGTGCCATACGGACGGCATGCCATCGAAATAGCCGTCGATGATACCAATTACCGATGGTTTCTGCAGGGCTGCTCTATAAACATCACCCTGCTTGCAGGGAGAATGGAAATCGATGCCTTTGTAATTTGCTACCCTATTGCCCAATGACGGGCCGGAAAAAATGATCCTGTCACTGGCCATCAGCAATCACCTTTCTAGCTCTGGGACCGGCTACGTAGTTTGCATCATCATGGGGTGCCTCGAGGCCTGGGATAACTATTCTTGCCACAGGGATCTGAAAATCTTCATGGCTCAGATCAGTCCAGATCACCTCTTTTATTCCCACTGCAGAAAGGTTTTGCAGCAATAAATCGAGGTCGCTTTCCAGACTGGGATTTATCCAGGTTTTTATCGAGCTAAAAGTCAGCATTGGTCCATTTTGATGAAGATACTCGATTGCATACTGAAACTTGGACTTGAGTTCTTCCGTCTCATACTCGCGCATCAGAAGATCATCACGGGCACCGCTAATGTAATTCAATCTGGTTTGCGCTGCCTCCGTTATTGCCCGTCTCAACGCAATGGCGCTTGAGGGATGACAACCCGAGCCCAAACCAATGTGCTCATCGCTGTTACTCGCGTTAACGATCGTGCAAAGAATGCAAGGGATTTTAGTGTCGGTTGTGATATCCCATAGAAGGAAGTCCAACCCCGCATCCTCAAACTTTCGCAGTAAGGATTGGCAATCCGGATCCTCAACTGATTCAGGATTAATACGCTTTGCCAGGCGATTTTCAGGGTCTGTGAAGTGCCACAGAGACAGGGCATCACGTTCTATGACCTCACAGATTGCGTGACAGACGGCCTCCAATTTCGAGTTTCCAGACGCAAGACCGTTGGTGCTTGCGGGGAAAAACCCCTGTCCGGAGGGTATAGGGCGCGTGTAGTCCGCATGCACCATTTCATAGGGAAGCAATATCTGTTCATCTGTAAAGAGCTCAATACCTGTTACCCATAAGGTTTTCACATGGTTGGAAAAGCCGTCCTGCGGCGTTTTTGGTAGATCGTCGATTTCAACTATCCTGAATTGCTTTTGCAGCGTTTGAACATCGCCATATAGAACCGGAATTTCCATGTTTTCCGCATGCCAGATTTCGATGGATTCCATCAAGGCGGATGCGCGGGCATAGTCTTGGGAAATGCCTTTACCCTGGGAAACGGCCACGGATTTAGAGTTAGGTCTGATCGCGAGGCTTACGGGAATTCCGATTCGGTCCAATCCGGTGATATCTGCTACGCGAGTGATTCCTATTTTTTCCGCAATTGGAGCAACAAGCGAAAGGGTTTTTTTTACTGGCAGGATTCGGTGGGAACCCAAGTCTAATCTCTTGCCGCGCTTGTCGTTGAATTTATGAGCCATCTCGCGGATTTACCAGTCAATTGCCCGTCGATGGGCTTCCCAAATTGCAAATAAAAACAGTAATCAAAGCTTATCAGCCGATATTTCACAGGATGTGTCAATTAGGTAACAGTCGAATTTCACTCAGTACGATACAAATTTATTCAAATTTTACAATAATATAGGTGCGATCGGGGTGGTTATTGCTAATAAGGTGTTAATCCGACTATCAAAATCAGTTAACTAATAGATACAAAACATTACATTGGCTGTTTACAAATTTCTTGCCACTAATTATCATGAAATCGCTAGGGCTTTTCTTCAATGGAAGCGGATTCAACCGACTTCCGTGGAAAGTGTTGTGTACGGGGAAGCTTAATGGAATATCGCAGCCTATCAAAGAAATTTGCATGTCTTGGCGTTGCTCTGATGACAACTGCCTTGGTCTCCAATTACAGTTACGCTCTTTCGTTGAAAGAAGCGGTCTCGGTTACTCTGGATTCAAACCCTGACATTGAGCAGGCAATCCAAAATCGTGAAGCTATCGAGTTTGAATTGCGCCAGGCAAAGGGGTTGGCATTGCCGTCTCTGGATTTGGAAGCCAGCTCAGGCGTGCGTAAACTGGACAGCCCTTCCAGACGTGGTCTTGGTATTGATGACGACCCGCTGTATCCGAATGAAGTTGGTCTGGTTGCTACTCAAACATTGTTTGATGGTGGCAGAATTCGCGGAGCTATTGATAATCAGGCTTCAAGAGTGGACAGCGCTTCTTTCCGTATCCTTGAGAGATCAGAGACCATCGGTCTTAACGTGGTCCGGGAATATATTGAGTATTTGCTGCAGGCCGAAATCTTGCAACTTTCCATCCAGAACCTGCGTGTGCATGAAAGCATCACCAGCGATATCCGTTCCAACATTGCCAAAGGCACGCTAACAGCTGCCGATGGACAACAGGGCCGGGAACGTTTGCTAGCTGCACAGACCAGAGTTCAGGAAGCAGAGGAAAACCTTTCCGCTGCAGCTATCCGCTTCAACCGTTTGGTGGGTGTACCGATCACCGGCGCGAGAACTCCGCCATCTGTGGCATCTAAACTACCTTCAAGTGTTGAGAAGGCATTGGGGATTGCACGTCGCAACAACCCGCTTGTTAAGATCGCACTTGCAGACATTGATGCGCAGGACGCGCAAGTGGATGCAGCTAAAGCTGATTTTCTTCCTGAAGTGACACTTGAGGGCAGGGCTCGTACTGGTAACGACATCGACAGTGTTGATGGTGAAACCAATGATCTGCAGGCTCGCGTGATTCTGCGCTGGAACCTGTATCGTGGTGGCATCAAGAAAGCTAATGAGCAAGAGCAGATCAGACGTGCAAGTGAGCAACGCATGATTTTGCATCAGGTTCATCGCCAGATCGAGGAAGCCGTGCGTATTTCCTGGGACAGAAGAGTACGTCAGTCCCGGATTGCTGCAACTCTTGGTGCTCAATCCAGAGAGAACTCGAAACTGGTAACTTCCTACCGTGACCAGTTCGCGGTTGGACAGCGTTCACTTCTCGATGTGTTGGATGCTCAAAACACACGTTTCAATGTTGATGTACTTGAGCGGACAGCTAAAAAAGCATCTTTGTTTGCCGAATATAGGCTATTGGCAGCGACAGGTCAGCTGTTGAAGACACTTAAACTCACTCCTCCTGAGCAGGCAGAAGCTTACGCCAGGGCCGAGTTTGATGTGCCAGAAACACTTCCAGCTGAGACCTATCAGCGTGTTCCTACAAGACAGGTAAATGACCTGCCTATGGACTTGCTGGCTCCCATTAGGAGAAAAAACTAAAACCAGCCGATTAACCGATTGGTGGCTCAAAAATGACTACTCGCTTGGAAATTGGAGTGGAGGGTACTCCCAGCGATTCTGGCTTGGTCGATGAAGTAAAGTTGGGCGCAAAAGACTTCACCAAGGCATTTGAGGTAATCGCTGCCTTTTATGGTAGACCAAGTTCGGAAACCGTTTTGTTTTCGGGCTTGCCACTCGATTTGCCGCATCCTTCCCTG
>CAWUJF010000324.1:0-4510 GCA_963922405.1 uncultured Hyphomicrobiales bacterium
CGGCACGACGCTTGCCTTTGTTGGTGCAATGGTAATCGCCTTTGATCCGGCTGCCTTTGATGACATTCCCGCCATACTCGCCATGACCGCATCAAGCGGACTATATGCCATCACCATGATCATGGTGCGGCAGCTAGATGACGTCCCTCCTCTCACGATTACCGCCTGGGTGTCTCTCGTCTGCACCCCGGTGCTTTTGACCATTTCCCTGATCTTTGAGGACAATCATCTGCAGGTCATTCAGGATGCGGGTTCGGGGGCGTGGCTGGCGCTTGCCTATACGGTTGTGTTCGGTTCGATCATCTCGCACACGGGCATGTATTATCTGCTTCAGCGCTACCCCATAGCCAAGATCGTGCCATTCAATCTGCTGTCACCTGTCTTCGCCGTTATAGGCGGTGTTCTGTTTCTCGATGATGCCATAACGACTGCACTGATAGTGGGTGGACTGATGGTGTTGGCCGGCGTTGCCTGGATTAATGTAAGGATGGGTAAGAAAGCAGAGGCGTGAGAAATGGGAGATTTGTGTTAGCCTTGATAGCGGGACTTGAACTCACATAATTGAGCACACGGAAATCATGCAACGGCGTTTTGAGTTCTCCGTCGTCCGCGAATGATCCGATTACCTATGATAACAATAAAAGCTGCATAGCCCAAAACGGCAGTAGCCAGTGCAGATGTATTGGCGGCTGAAATGCTCTGCCCGAAGATTTTATAGACTGCCACGTTGACCTCGCTAAAAAAGACAATTGTGCTGGGCAAGTCACCTCCAACTTTTGAGTAAACCGAAAGTACCGGAAGGAAAAACAATACCGTATAAACTGTGAGCGCAAATTTGTTTGGAAAGGTCTTTACCTGAATTGCCTTCCTTACAAAAAACGGAGCAAAGAATACAAACAGGATAAATCCAGTTCCAAGCACCATTGTGGAAATCTGATTAGTGTTATCCCGCTTACTGGAAAAAACCACTTCCAACACCCCGATAACATCTTCCTCTGAGACATTGAAAAGTGTCATGTTTGCTCCATCATCGTCAGCGGACAGGCGGAACTTGTCAGTTTCGTTTGGAGTTTTAAACGCGGCCAAATTAGGCGTTTTATCAAAGTACTTAAAATCTACCTCTTTGCCATCTATCAAAAATTTATCTTGCTCAATCGCCAACTCCTCCCCGGGAAAAGCTATAACTCTCGCAAACACGTTTGCGCGTCGTTTCTTATACAACAGCAAGTCTTCTCTTTTGAGGGTTTCAACCGGGTTGATGACTACAATATCACCATTGCTAACTCCGCCATACGTGGGGGCAGTATCAGAAATTACCACCATGGATACATAGCCATCGCCTATACTGCGCATGAGTATCAACCAAAGAACTATTACCGTAACCATGGGGTACAGTAGCCATCCTGGAAGACGCCGGATTCTCGAAAATCTTTGCCTCGAATTCACGTTTGCAGCGGGTTTCTCAGGCAGAGGGAATATTGTTGGAGCGGCCAAGCGCATACCGAAGCGATTGCCAAAAAAAGCTACAACCAGAAATATAACAATAGCCGCAACCAGATTTGCATCTGGAGTACCAATCATAGACTGGTAAATTTCTGGTCTGAACGTATGCAACAAACCTGTGAATGCCAGTGACATCACGGCCTGCAAGACTGTTAGCGTAACAGCAGTTCGAAAAACACTGTTTTCAGGCACATCTTCCGAAAATTCCTGTTGCCACTGCCTGGTTGCGATGATTGATGGCATAAGGGCCATAAACAATATGCCCGACAAATTCGGCTTAATTCGAGTGCCGAGTTCATAAATCAAAGCAAGTTCAACTGTATAAAAAATAGTATGGCTCAACAACGAAAAGAGCAGATACCTGTTGTAAAAATACTGGTTCATAAGACCTAAGTTGTGCCTTGTTGAATGGGTTTTGTTTCTATTTCCTGGAAACCAATGAGCGAAAGAGTTTGCTTAGAAGCGATCGCTGACCTTCGGGTATTTGATCATCAGCAGCATCAGCAATCGCTTTGGAGATTTGCATAGCCTGCTTGTTTTGTTCCATAGGGCTCATTCCGGCCACCCTTCGCGGGCCATACATGACTTCCCTTGCTGCATTGTAATCTTCCAGTGAGCCGTAAAGGCGCTCAATATACCCGGCTTCACGTGGCTCATCGGAAAAGTTGGGTAGTTGATAAACCTCTTTAAACTTTTGTTCTGACTGAAAGCGGTTTTCGCTTGCTTCGCTTGCGGTCTGGTACATGACCGTATCGAACAGATTGAACATCTTTCTCTGTTCTTCATTACCCTGCACATCAACTGTGCTTGGAATAACGGCATCTCGACCATTGAACGGCCCAAACAATTCATCCGGAATTGTGAACATCAGCTTATCTTCGCTGAGTTTCGACAAATCGCTGGCGTAACACTGGATCTCCGGCAGCAACTCGTAGGGATCCAAGAATAGTTCGTTTTTCCGATAAAACCCGGCATGGTAATTTTCGATGATCTTGACAACAAACTCACCGCCAAATTTTAAGTTTCCGCTCACATGATAGTAACTTGGGCTGAGCCACCAGAGGATCCGTGCTGCGACAGAACGATCGCATTCCGGCTGATCCACCATCCATTTCAATACATTGTCCGCAAAATCAAAATTGCAGCTTGATGCGAATATGAGCCAGGAGTCTTGCGGCTGTTGTTTCAGCCAACCGGTCATAAGGTTGAATTTTTCGATATCTTCAGCACGCATGCCTATGTCCACACACCATAAAGGATATTTATCTCCTAAGTTCTTTGACTGGCTCCAGCTGTCTATGGACCCTGAAGCCATTCAGGCGATTTTGCTCACAGAAGAGCGTTTAAAATCTTGGCTTAACAGCTGCGTTAGCAGTTGCTTCACCCGTTGCTTTTGCAATCTTGATACCAAACCCGACTCCAATTCGGTTCGCGAAAAGGTAAACCAGGAAGACGAACACAAAGGCAAAGACAGTAGCGAAGTAAAAGCCTGGTCCCGATTGAACATTGTGCTCTGCCAGGATTGCAGCGCCTTCAGGTGTTCCCATGTGATACCAGATAAATGCGCCCGCCAAGGCAGTGAGCACCAGACTGAACATTGATGCAAAGGACCAGCGCTCTGATTTGGAAAATTCATAATTGTCTATCGTGTATACGAGATAGCCACCTATGAAAGGAGCGAGTAGAAGCCCCACAGTGACGCCAAATGCTCCCGATGACAAAGCCGGGAAGAAAACCATGATGGTTGAAAAAACGAAATGTGCGATGACACTGTAAATTGTAGCTTTGAAAATCAATGTTATACTCCCTGCCTAACTTATATTTGTTACAACATGGATAAACACAACATTTGTTAATTATCGAATAATTTGAACGCTAAAATACTTAGACCTCATGTTTATATTAAGTAAATAATCAACAATGCAAATAAATGACCTGGCACCTAAACAAACATAATTACAAGGTATTGAAAAAGGGCATAAGCGAACTTTGGATTGAGTATGATCCAATTGGCGTTATGGATGATGAAGAATGGCCTCGTGACGAATATGATACCTATGTTATGGGCTCGATGAGCTTGTTGATAAAACGAGCTCCGTGGCAGGAACTATACGTCTATGTTTGCCAGGCACACGAAAATATGGGTGTTGAGTTTGATAAAATAGAAGTCGAGCATTTCGCAAAAAAGTTACGTGCTTACTGGTTCAATAAACTGGATGGAAAAAACATAGAGCACAAATTTTGAAGACTGGTTGCGAAATTTCTTACCAAACCAATCAGCGATTGCTCACATTTCCTGCCGGGACCCAACCTTGCTGACCGTCGTTGTTTCTGCAGAGGATCCAGCCGTGTGTTTCGTCCATGATCTGCAGTTCTTCGTTGCGTATGCAGGTGAGTTCCAGGGCAGAAAAGTCGAATTTCGCATAAGTCTTTTCGCTGTGGTGTCCAGCCAGGTTATCCGGAACCCAGCCTTCCCTTCCGCGCGCATCCTTTGCCCATAGCCAGATGTGCCCGTCCCAGTCTTCAGATTTTCCTGACAGCCAGAATTCGTCGCCTTTTTTAACAGCAAATGGATTTTCGTAAGAGGCCTGCCAATCTGCTATCACCCGGCACTTAGCCATGATTTCTGCTCCACTTATGAACCATTGTCCTCATACGCCCTTTGCGCAAATTTCTCATGGCAGGGGTTAAGTCGCAATGCCTTAAAGGTTGAGCTTCAATAAGCTGGTCAAATATCACCCAGGCTCTCGACGTATTGGCGCTGCCAAACGTCTGCCGCTGTTAGTTTTTGGGGGTTTGGTAACATCCTACGCTTTTGCCTTCAGCAAAAGCTTCAAAACACTCATGCACCCATCATTCAGGCTCTCGACGTGTTGGCGTTGCCAAACGTCTGCCGCTGATAGATTTTTGGATTTGGTAACATCGTACGCTTTTGCTTTCAGCAAAAGCGTTTGGAGCGGGTAGCGGGAATCGAACCCGCATATTCAGCTTGGAAGGCTGCTGCACT
>CAWUJF010000325.1:0-4489 GCA_963922405.1 uncultured Hyphomicrobiales bacterium
ATTTGTTGAAGTCTCTTCACCTTTTTGATGTTGACGGTAGTGGCGTGTCACAGTGCCGTGTGCTGCTTCTGCTTCCACGGTTTTGCCATCCGGGCTCAGAAGCACTGAGGTCATAAGACCGAGTGAGCCAAAGCCTTGCGCAACAGTATCAGACTGAACATCACCATCGTAGTTTTTACAGGCCCACACATATCCGCCAGACCATTTAAGAGCTGAAGCAACCATATCGTCGATCAGGCGGTGTTCGTAGTGGATGCCGGCTTTTTCGAAATCAGCCTTGAATTCGTTCTGGTAAATCTCTTCGAACAGGTCTTTGAACTGACCATCATAGGCTTTCATGATGGTGTTCTTGGTGGAGAGATAACAAGGAACGCCTCTTGATAGAGCGTAGTTCATGGATGCCCGGGCAAAATCCTTGATTGAGTCATCCAGATTGTACATGGCCATGGCTACGCCTGAGGATGGTGCGTCAAATACTTCATGCTCGATCGTTTCACCATCTTCACCCACAAATTTTACAGTAAGTTTGCCCTTGCCAGGAAAACGGAAATCAGTTGCACGGTATTGGTCACCAAATGCGTGACGGCCAACGATAATTGGTTGTGTCCAGCCTGGAACCAGTCTTGGTACGTTTTTACAAATGATTGGCTCGCGGAAGATCACACCACCCAAGATATTGCGGATGGTTCCGTTTGGAGACTTCCACATTTTCTTGAGGTTGAACTCCTCAACGCGTGCTTCATCCGGTGTGATGGTGGCACATTTGACGCCCACACCATATTCCTTGATGGCATTTGCAGAATCGATGGTGATCTGGTCATTGGTCGCATCACGGGCCTCGATGCCGAGGTCGTAATATTTCAGGTCAATATCGAGGTATGGATGAATAAGCTTATCTTTAATGAATTGCCAGATAATGCGTGTCATTTCATCGCCGTCCAGCTCTACTACAGGGTTGGCTACCTTGATTTTCGCCATTAAAAACTCTCCAGATTATATTGATGTGCCGGTTTCTTTACCGGCTACGGGGGTATCCTCGAATGTCGTATAGCAAACTGTAGCATGGTTGCAAATCATCCCAAAGGGTGAGACGAATGCTTTATGTGATTTAGGGACGTTAATGACATGAATTTGTTACAAACTTTGGAAAACCGCCGTACTTGGAAAGTGTTGGGTAATGTGGATGATGCGCAGAAAACAGCCAGTATTGGAAAAGATGATCTGGACACATTGATTGCTGCGGCTGGAAATGCACCGTTTCACTACGGATGTGATAAAGGGCATCAGAAGAACCTCACATCAAACGTTCCCTGGCGGGTGTACAAGCTTGATGCAGCAGAGTGCAATAAGCTCTTGAATTTTCTTGTTAATCAGGGTGATGCCACAAAAGTTCCCAACATGCTTGCAGCAGCGGAGTATCTGCTTCAGGTCACATGGTTGCCGGATATCAATGATAATGTGGAACCGGGTGAGGAATGCGAGTTCGCAGGCACTAGGCGAAATATGGAGCATATTGCTGCAGCTTCAGCTTTCATACAATCCCTGCTGCTTGTGGCGGATAATGCCGGGTTCAAAACCTACTGGTCGAGTGGTGGTGCTCTGAGAAATAAGGAAACCTTTGAAAAGCTTTCAATTTCCAGTGATGAAATGCTTTTGGGTTCGATCTTTCTGTTTCCCGCTGATCCAAAAGATGCGGAAATAAAGTCAGGCAGCATGAAAGACAAACGTGGAAACCTTGATGATTGGACCGTTTGGTGCGAAATAACCTGAATATGACTATCTGCTAGTAGAAAAATCCGAGAAAAGCTTCTAGAGCCAGAACAGAATAATATCTCCGTTGAAGGAAACCACTAAATGTCAAACACCACGCGCACTGAAACCGATAGTTTTGGACCTCTCGAAGTACCCTCAGACAAATATTACGGTGCCCAGACAGCCCGATCGCTAATCAACTTTCCGATCGGAACCGAAACCATGCCAGTGCCACTTGTTTCTGCTCTTGGTGTTGTCAAGCAATCCGCTGCCCGGGTGAATATGAAGATGGGTGTTTTGTCAGAAGATCTGGGCAAAGCCATTGATCAGGCGGCCGGTGAGGTTGTGGATGGAAAGCTCAACGATAATTTCCCATTATCCGTTTGGCAAACCGGTTCTGGAACTCAATCCAACATGAACACCAACGAAGTGGTTTCAAATCGTGCGATTGAAATTTTGGGTGGTGTGATCGGTTCCAAGGATCCGGTTCACCCAAATGATCATGTGAATATGGGCCAATCTTCCAATGATACGTTCCCAACTGCGATGCATATTGCAGCGGCACGTGAAATCAATTCTGATCTATTGCCGGCACTGGACTACCTGGCTTCAGCTATTGAAGCTAAGTCCGAAGCGTTCAGTGATATCGTGAAAATCGGCAGAACACACACTCAGGATGCAACACCGCTTACTCTGGGACAGGAGTTCTCCGGCTACGCAGCGCAATTAAGAAATGGAATACGCCGGGTGAAAGAGGGCCTCGACGGTCTTTATGAACTGGCCCAGGGCGGTACAGCCGTGGGAACCGGTCTAAACTCCAAGGTGGGCTTTGCTGAAGATTTTGCCGCAGAAGTGGCATCAATTACCGGATTGCCATTCCGTACCGCACCCAACAAGTTTGAGGCTCTGGCCGCCAACGATGCCTATGTTTATGCACATGGCGCTATCAATACGGTAGCGACCTCTTTGTTCAAGATTGCAAATGATCTTCGTCTGTTGGGTTCTGGTCCTCGTTCAGGTCTTGGAGAATTGTCTCTGCCGGAAAACGAGCCGGGTTCTTCGATTATGCCGGGCAAGGTCAATCCAACCCAGTGCGAAGCCATGACTATGGTGTGCTGCCAGGTTGTCGGCAATCACACAACAATTTCCATGGCAGGTACTCAGGGACATTTTGAACTTAACGTCTACAAGCCGGTCATGGCCAATGCCATGCTTCAGTCCATCAAGATTATGGCTGACTCATGCAGAAGCTTTACTGATAAATGCGTTGTGGGCATCAAAGCAAATGAAGAGAACATCAAGACATTGATGGAACGTTCATTGATGCTGGTGACAGCTCTGGCGCCGACAATCGGTTACGACAATGCCACGACCATAGCCAAGACTGCGCACAAGAACGGTACAACGCTGCGCGAAGAAGCAGTAGGTCTGGGATTTGTCACGGAAGAAGAGTTTGACGCTGTCGTGAGACCGGAACAAATGATTGGTCCGAAAGAATAGTGGGTTTGATTGATCAGCACTGCCTTCATGTTCAAGTGAGAATTACAAAGAATTTATTTCAGCAGGATTGATGTTTTCAATTTGTGGCTTAATTTGGCTGAAACGTTTTTTGAAAATCCACTCTCATGTTTTCAGCTATTGATTTCAGACCCATATTCAGTCTTCTGCTATTGATTTTGGTGACATTCGCAGCCTCACAAATGGCTTATGCCTGTGGCGCGAAGAGCGATTGCGTCATCGGGGATCGCAGCTATCGGGTATTGATGCCAGAAGGCCATGACGGCGAGACCAAGATTGGAGCCATATTCTTCATGCATGGCTGGCGCGGCAGCCCGAAAGGCATCATTCAGAACAGAAATATATCAAAAGCTGTATCCGATTTGGGGCTGGCTCTTGTTGCGCCAAAGGCCGCTTACGATGACTGGGCCATACCGGGGGCTCCGCATGCCAATGTTCCAGTGGAACTGGAGTTTTTCGATGCGCTTGTCGAAGACCTTCCAAAACGCTTTCCAATCGATACATCAAGAATGATGGCCACCGGCTTTTCAGCAGGAGGCATGATGACATGGACTTTGGCCTGTGAGCGCAGTGAGATGTTTGCCGGTTTTGCGCCTATTGCAGGAACCTTCTGGGATCCAGTGCCACAGAGTTGTAGCAGTCCGCCAGCACATCTGTTTCATATTCACGGAATGACAGACACGATGGTGCCGCTAACCGGGCGAAAGATTGCTCATACCAAACAAGGTGATGTTCCCACTGCGCTTTCAATGTATGCAAGACACGGAAGCTTTTCGGATGCGAGGGACACTTGGGAACCTAATTTGAAACTCAAATGCCGGGAACTTGAAAATGAAAAAGGCAAAGTCCTTGAACTTTGCCTTCATCCTGATGGTCATCTGATGCGTCATGAATACATTACCCGGTCCTGGAACAAGCTTATCCAGGTAGGTGCATTCATGAACTAGAACCTTATCCGTAAGGACCTTTCAGTCCCATTTTCTCAATCAAGCTTATGTAGGTGTTTGAATGCTTGATGAGGTCTGACCCATAGCGCTCCATAAGTTCTGCACGGCGCTCTGCATCGGTTGTGGAATGAATGGCCGCCCAATGCGCCGTCAGTGTTTCTGCGGCGTCACGTATAGCCAGAAGCGTTGCTTCTTCTCCAGCAGCCTTTGCAAGCTTGTTGCGGGTCACTTTACCAACACCATTGACTGTCACGGCTCCGGCATTTGTATAT
>CAWUJF010000326.1:0-4486 GCA_963922405.1 uncultured Hyphomicrobiales bacterium
GATTAAGGTTGGCATTTCACGCCTAATTTTCTCTTCAACTGCCGCTGTTTACGGGGAACCGATGACAACGGGACCAATCTCCGAAAACGCAATTCTCAATCCAATGTCACCTTATGGCACTTCAAAACTGATGACGGAGCTGATGATTCGAGACACAGCCGTCGCCCATAATCTGTCCTATGTGATTTTGAGATATTTCAATGTGGCTGGTTGTGATCTTCAGGGTAGAACAGGTCAGTCAACCGATGGTGCTACGCATCTGATTAAGGTCGCGTGTGAAGCAGCGGCTGGCAAACGTAGTTCTATGAAAATATTCGGCACGGACTATGATACAAATGATGGCACCTGCGAGCGCGACTTCATTCATGTCTGCGACCTGGTAAACGCACACTACACCGCGTTGAAGTTTTTGAGAAATGGTGGCCGAAAATTCACAGCAAACTGTGGCTACAGCAAGGGATATTCCGTACGTGAAGTCATAGATACTGTGCAACGCGTATCCGGCAACAAGTTCCGGGTAATCGAGGCAGAGCGTCGCGCCGGCGATATCCCTTCTCTGTCTGCCAACGCCTATCGACTGATGAGCCGCTTGGATTGGCGTCCCAGACACGATAATCTGGACCTAATCGTCTCAAGTGCGTTGGATTGGGAAAAGAAACTACTGGAATTCCGCAAGTCAGCCTAAACACACCGGCTGTTATCAGTCAAAATTCCTCCTTTTGATGACAAAATTGTCATGTCCAAATTCTGACCGTTTATCTATGGTTAATAAAGAATGTAGTAGCGTTTATCACCAATTTGATTCTTAAAGTTGCGAACCATAGACCTGCGACGGAGGACGAAATGAACCGATTTACGGCATTCTTTGAAAAAACAGGAAAAAGCATAGTTTTACTGAGTTTGGTTCTCTTTATAGCAACAACTGCTGGAACCCATTCAGCAAGTGCAAACGCTGGGTTTCAAAAATGGATTAGAGATTTCGAAAACGTCGCTGCCAAGAATGGGGTGAAACGTTCCACCTATCGTGCTGTTTTTGCTGGAATAACCAGCCCAGACCCCGACGTGATAAAGGCTGCGAACTTTCAGCCGGAATTTAAGTCCAAGGTCTGGGATTATATGGATAACCGTGTAACCGAGACGGCCATTGAAAAAGGATTGGAACTAAAGGTCAAATACAAGCGTTGGCTTGATATTATCGAAAAAAGATACGGTGTTGATCGTCATATTCTGCTTGCAATTTGGTCGATGGAATCCTCCTACGGCGCTGCCTTGGAACGACCAACTGCACTGAGAAGCGTTGCTCGTTCGCTTGCCACACTCGCCTACCAAGACAAAAGGCGCAGAAAATTCGCTCGCACACAACTGATTTCAGCAATGAAAATCGTCCAAAATGGTGATGTCTCTGCTGCTGGACTACGCGGTTCATGGGCCGGCGCGATGGGGCATACCCAATTCATCCCCACAAGTTATCAAACCTGGGCGGTAGATATAGACGGTGATGGAAGACGAAACATTTGGGAATCAGTTCCAGACGCACTGGCATCAGCTGCAAATCTACTGAAGAAAAACGGCTGGAGAACCGGTAAGACTTGGGGATATGAAGTCAAAACACCTGCCGGATTCAAAGTTGCAAATGTGGGTACAAAAAGCCGCACACTAGCACAATGGCAAAGTCTGGGTTTGAAACGGATCAATGGAAAGGCCTTTCCCCGCCCGAATGACAAAGCCAACGTAAAAATTCTGGCTGGCGCAAAGGGACCGAAATTCCTGATGTTGAAAAACTTCTTCGTTTTGAAGCGATACAACAACGCTGACAAATATGCTCTTGCTGTAGGACACCTGGCTGACAGGCTGAAAGGGTTCGGGCCATTTGTTGTAGATTGGCCGCGTGGCTACACACCTTTGGTTGGTGATGAACGCAAAGAGCTTCAGGTACGATTGAAGTCTGCCGGCTTCTATGACGGTGAAATCGATGGAAAAATCGGTGCTGGCTCTAGAAAAGCGATCAAAAGTTATCAAAGAAGCCGTGGCCTGACCGAAGATGGCTATGCTTCAAAGAGAATTTTGGCTAGACTGCGCAAAGACTAGGCCATAATTCTTGCACATGTATTGCCTAGTAACTTGATTTCGTTTGAAGGAAATCTGCTAGGCAGACATGGATAAATGAAATATCGCTTTAAAATTTTGGTACTTGCTGTGATTTGCTTGGCATTCTCTGTGCCTGAAGTACCGTATATTCATGTATTTAGCGGAGTTACCGAAGCGCACGCCCAGCAAAAAAAGAAACGGCGTACGCTGTTTGATGTGCTTTTCAAGAGACGCAATAAGAAGAAACGTAATATCAAGTCTGATGATACTAACGCTCGAAAAGCCACTACTAAGAAACGCAAGCGGCGGAACAATAACCGTGTTGCCGGAGGCACAAGCAGAAGCACCAAGCCAGCAAAACCTACCGTAGTTGCAGAAAAATCAGAAAATGCAGCAAAAATCCTGGTAGTGGGAGATTTTCTCGGCAGCAGCACGGCCAAGGGGCTTGTGAAACTCTATGCAGCAAATCCCAATATTGTTGTGGTCAACAAGGCCAATTCTTCATCCGGTCTAGTGCGTGACGACGTGGTCGACTGGCCTAATGTTATTCCGGCGTTGATTGAAGAACATAAGCCAATTGCCGTCGTTGCGTTGGTTGGTATGAACGACCGGCAACAGATGCGTCTCTCAACGGGTCGAGTGGAAAAGTTCAGCGAAGCTTGGCTAGCAGAATACAATGCTCGTGTGACCAAGATCGTTAATGTAAGTCCGGAAAGACAGATACCATTCGTGTGGATGGGGCTACCACCCGTCCGGTCCAACAGGATGAATACAGATTATCTTGTCTTGAACGAGATCTATCGCGGAAAAGTCGAAGCAATTGGTGGTAACTTTGTTGATGTTTGGGACGGCTTCACAAATGCTGAAGGTAAGTTCGTGAGTGCTGGGCCAGATATTAACGGTCAAATTGTAAGACTGAGAGGCCCTAAAGGTATTACAATGACGAGGGCCGGACGCACAAAACTGGCATTCTTTGCAGACAAGGCTCTAAGAAAAATCGGTGTTGTCGGATCCGATCAGGAATTCCAATATACCTCGCTTGGAACGATCAACCTCAATGCAGCCCAAAAGTCTTTGCCTGAGTACAATCCAGCGGCAGATGGGCGTACGCCAGTGATTTCACTAGCCTCACCAGCCTCAGATGGCGGGGATATTCTGGATGGTGAAGAAGATTTCCTGAAATCCGATGAGAATAAGAACAGCGTGAGTTTTGATCTCGTCGAAAAAGGCTTGGTGTATGAACCCAAAAATGGCCGTATTGATGCGCAGTGGGGAACACCTGCTCCAAAGCCAGCCAAGACAGAAAAACCGGAAAAAGCAGGTGAGACTGAGAAAACTGAAGACGAAAAGACCTCCAGTCTTATTCCGCCTGCAAATACAACGATTTCACAGACCCAGTCTGCGAACGCAGCGAATTAGCAAAAATTAGCCGATACCAATAATTATCTTGGCAAATCAGTTTCACCCATAAGATCGAGATCAATCGCGCGCGCAGCCTGACGGCCTTCACGGATTGCCCAAACCACGAGCGATTGTCCACGACGACAATCACCTGCTGCATATAACTTATCAACCGAAGTACGATAGTTCTTCTCATCAGCATTGATCGCCACATCACCACGAGAACTTGTTTGCAGCTCTGGAGAAAGCTCACCGATAAAAGTATCCAGGATAGGACTTCCAAAGCCAATCGCAATGAAAGCCAGATCAGCTTTCATGATAAATTCTGTACCTTCAATTGGCTGGCGTCTTTCATCAACGCGAATACATTTTACACCGGTCAAACGACCACCTTTACCCACAAACTCCAGGGTCGCTACCTGGAATTCACGTTTAGCGCCTTCAGCCTGGGAAGAAGAAGTCCGCATCTTGGTAGCCCAGTATGGCCAAACCATCATTTTGTCTTCCCGCTCTGGCGGTTCGGGTCTGATGTCTAGTTGGACCACATTGACAGCGCCTTGACGGAATGAAGTGCCAATACAGTCAGAAGCAGTATCACCACCACCAACAACAACAATATTCTTACCCGCAGCCCAAACTTCCTCAGAAGGCCACCCAACGCTGTTAATTTCCTCGCCACCTACCCGGCGGTTCTGCTGAACCAGAAACGGCATGGCATCATGAACTCCGGCCAAGTCTGCACCCGGAATTTGTGCAGGCCGCGGCACTTCTGCACCCGCAGCAATCAAAACAGCATCGTGATCTTCCAGAAGCTTATTTGAAGAAACATCAACTCCGATGTTTTGACCGTAGTGGAACGTAACACCTTCTGATTCCATCTGATCAACGCGGGTATCGATATAATGTTTTTCCATTTTGAAATCAGGAATACCATAACGCAGCAGACCACCTGCCCTGCTCTCACGCTCATAAACATGAACCTCATGTCCAACCCGAA
>CAWUJF010000327.1:0-4483 GCA_963922405.1 uncultured Hyphomicrobiales bacterium
TGATGGCGTTATTGTGCGGGTTTAGTGTATGCCCATGCAAAGAATTGCGGCAGAACCAACGCAGGCTGAAAGCTGGTGTGTTCGTGCGGCCGATGATTACCGCGTCGGCGGTTTTCAGATTAGCAACGACCGGGTTGTCCTGTTCAGCGATGAGATTTTCCTGCAATCTGAGGCCGTTGGTTGTGGCAAAACCGGATTGATCCACATTGACTTTTGTCGTTACCGGCACCCCTGCCATTAGGCCCACGGGTTCATTTCGTGCAATCTTTTCGTCGATCTTGCGTGCGGTTTCCAATGCCTCATCCGGCATGTGTTGAACAACCGCATTAATGCGATCATTTACAGCTTCCAGCCTGCCAAGCGCACTATGCGTTACTTCTGTGGCGGTGATTTTTCCTGAAGCGACTAGATCGGCGATTTCTACAGCGGTAAGTTTCCAAAGATCAGACATTCGAGGGTCTCCATTGTTCGCAAATTTATTTCATGCGAATGCGGAAACTGTCAATTTATCAGAGTAACTTAGCGCTCGGCTGCCAGCGCTTCACCCTTTTTGGCTTTGATCAGGTTGATAAACCGAGTGAAGAGATAGTGACTATCCTGCGGGCCCGGAGACGCTTCGGGGTGATGTTGAACCGAAAATACGGGGCGGTTTTCAACAGCCAAGCCACAATTTGATCCATCAAACAAGGAAACGTGGGTTTCTTTCACGCCATCGGGGAATGTATCGGCATCTACAGCAAAGCCATGGTTCATAGACACAATCTCCACTTTGTTTGTGGTGTAGTCTTTCACAGGGTGGTTTGCGCCGTGATGGCCCTGGTGCATTTTCTTCGTCTTTGCACCAAGTGCCAATGCCAGCATCTGGTGACCAAGGCAAATGCCAAAAATCGGCAGGTCGGTTTCCAGCAGTTTCTGGATTGTTGTGACTGAGTATTCACCGGTCGCCGCAGGGTCACCTGGTCCATTTGACAGGAATATGCCATCGGGATTGTGGCTCAGAACATCTTCAGCGGTTGCATTGGCTGGCATGATCGTGACCTTACAACCAAGGCCTGCAAGAAGACGCAGGATATTACGTTTCACACCGAAATCGATTGCGACCACGTGGTATTCTGGCGCTTCATTGCCGGAATATCCTTCGTTCCAGACCCAGGGCGCTTCTGACCATGGTTTATCCTGTCCGTGACCCACTTCTTTGGCGAGATCCAGACCTTCCAGGCCTGACCATTTGGTTGCACGTGCTTTCAAGTCTTCGATATCGAAATTGCCATCTTCAGAATGAGCAATAACGCAGTTTGCCAATCCTTTCTCACGAATGAGATTGGTGAGGGCGCGGGTGTCAATCCCGGACATGGCAATTATGTTCCTGGCAACCAGCCAGTCATTGAGATGTCCGGCAGAGCGGTAATTAGATGGGGACGTGATATCGGCTTTGAATACTGCTCCAACTGCGGCTGATACTTCTTCAGGATTTAACGTTTCGAGGTCTTCCTCGTTGGTTCCCACATTGCCGATATGGGGGAAGGTGAAAGTTACCACCTGACCTGCATAAGAGGGGTCTGTCAGAATTTCCTGATAACCGGTTATGGCGGTGTTGAAGCAGATTTCCGCTTCCGCAATTCCTGTTGCCCCGCAGCCTTTGCCTTCGATGACAGTGCCATCAGCTAGTACAATAACAGCGGTTGGCTTTTCAGTTGTCCAGGGTTGTGGTGAAGATGTCATGTTGGCGCGTATCCTGTCAGCCCCAGTCATCCGAAGATCGGGGAATAGTGGTAAAATTTGGTGGCTGAAATTGCAAAATAGTTGAACGATTCATTTAGGTCAACTGGAAGTCAATTTTAAAAAATACAATTAAAACAGTATCTTAAATTGGTTTTCCACCATTGCTTACCAAACCAAATACGGTTATTTTCTGAAAAACCAAAAACGAGGGAACTATGCGCGACCTGATATTGGATCACATGAAACAGGCTATGCGGGATAAAGATACCCGCCGGACTGCCACTCTTAGGCTCATTAATGCTGCAATCAAGGACCGTGATATTGCCTTGCGCGGCTCTGGCAAAGACAAGGCAGATGAGGCTGAGGTTCTGGATATTCTGACCAAAATGGTCAAACAAAGGGAAGAATCTTCCCGCATGTATCGTGAGGCAGGACGCGAAGAACTGGAAGCGCAGGAGCTGGAGGAAATGGAAATTATCCGCGAGTACCTCCCGCGCCAACTGTCTGCTGAGGAAGCAGATGCGGCTGTAGCTGATGCTATTTCCGAAACAGGTGCCGAGAGCCTCAGAGACATGGGCAAGGTCATGGGCATTCTGAAAGACCGGTATCGTGGGCAACTCGACATGAGTGTTGTAGGGCCGATGGTGAAGGGTAAACTCGGTGGGTGAAATCCCCGTTCGATCCTACTCAATTTCTGTTTTTGTTGTTTCCTATTCAGTTGAACAACCAAAAGTCCTGTTGTTGCGACGGGCAGATACTTTAGTGGGTATCTGGTGTCAGGTTGCGGGCAAGGTCGAAGACAATGAAACAGCAATCGAAGCGGCTTTGCGGGAGTTGCGTGAGGAAACCGGGCTAGTGCCGGAAACATTCTACAGCGCGGATATTTGTGAGCAATTTTACGAAGTAGACAACAATGTAATTGCTATCGTGCCGGTTTTTGTAGGCTTTGTTTCTGAAGAATCGCCAATTCAGTTAAACGAAGAGCATGATGCCCATCAGTGGGTGAGTTTTGAAGATGCGCATGAAATTGTCAGCTTTTCAGGACAGCGTCGCATTCTGACAGCGATTAAGGAAGAGTTTGTAGATAAAAAGCCAAATGAACTTCTAAGAATCACTCACTTAGCGGATTGAAATGGCCAGATCACAAGCAATCTCATTTGTCCTGACAGGCGGCATTCTGATGGGGTTGGTGGGTGTTATCCTGCGCCTTATTGAATCGGCTGACGGTTTTCAAATCCTGGTTTACCGATCATTCTCTCTCGCGGCTATGGTGATGTTGATTGCCTGCCTGCGTCGCAAATGCGGCCCAATCAAATTCCTTTCCAAATTTGATAAATGGGATGTTCTGATTGGAGTGTTACTGGGTTTCGCGTTCAGCTTTTATGTCTATGCGCTTTTGAATACGAATATTGCCAGTGCGTTGTTCATACTGTCCTCCGCACCGATTTTTGCGGCGGTACTCGGATGGCTAATAATCGGCGAGAAACCCAGCCCGGTGACTTATCTGGCACTGCTACTGGCAGTGGCGGGCGTTGGCATTATGGTGAAAGACGGGCTCGATACTGGCGGAATTCTGGGGAATGTCTACGCTTTGTTTTCCGCCTTTTGTTTTGCGTCCATGCTTGTGGTTATCCGCTTCATCGGTCGCGAAGATGCGGTGGGTGGTGCGTTTCTGGGTGGGGTTTTTGCGGGTGTTCTCAACGCTGTAATTGCCGTTTCCATTGGATCAGGGCTTGCGATCAGTACCTGGGACCTGGGATTGAGCCTTTTGATGGGCGCGTTCACAATTGGTCTTGGTATCGCGCTTGTGACATGGGCCGCCAGCTATCTCCCAGCATCTGAGGTGAGTATTCTGGTGCTCATCGAAAGTGTGACCGGACCCATATGGCCGTGGCTGTTTCTTGGTGAAACCACGACAATCAATGTACTCATAGGTGGCGCGATTGTCTTACTTGCGGTGGTTTTGCAAACGCTGAAGGGTAGTTCCTGATCATTTTGATTCAGCAGATTTTTTTGATTTGAAACCGTGAAATACAGCTGTCAATAAAAAAGTTTATTGGGAAGTGTAAAAGTGATTTGACGCCACGAAATCAGCAAATTAGGCTTTGTTCTAGGATTGTGCAAGGCTGTGAACTGAAAATTCCCATAAGTTTTCAAGGCTAAGTTTTGTTTTTTATAGGTCGTATCACCTGCCTGACACATCGTGTCAGTATACGACCTTGCGCTGCCCCTCGCTATCAGGGTGCTTCACCGGATGGGTTGCTGTGATCCCCCATTCCCCATCAACCAGCAATCCATCCGGTGCAAAATAAGGAGTGTTGGGAATGCAGCGACTATCAAAAATCCTAATGGCAATGATGCTTGCCTGCCAACCGATTTCAGCGCTAGCGCAAGAACAATCCCGTAGTGTGTTGAAATGGTCTTCTTCTGCTCTTGGACATGGGTTGTTGCACGGCTATGTGGAGGACGAGACTGCGACTGACACAGAGACGAAAAACAGCACACATTTTCACAATGTGAGAATACTTGAAGAAACTTCAAAAGTTTTCGGCAACGAGGGTGACTACTTTCATCTGATCACGATCATCGTCGGAAATGATAAGAATGATAAGACAAAAATCATGATGAAGTTTCCTTCCGCCACCAAAGAGTTTGGCGGCGAAGTCGATCTGGTGATGCCGGGTGAATGGCAGCTTGTTGACCAGGGTCAGTCTGATTTTGAAGGGCCGGGTTATGGTTCGGTAACAGCTTACATTCCAGC
>CAWUJF010000328.1:0-4473 GCA_963922405.1 uncultured Hyphomicrobiales bacterium
AGATAGCGCGACTAGCAAGAGAACTCAAAGTAACGCGCGGCAGTTTCTATTGGCACTTTGAAAAACGCGAGGACCTGCTTTCCGCCTTGCTGGATGAGTGGAGTGCCAGAAACACCGGCAAGATGGTGGAAATTCTGGAAGAGGCCCAGTCCCTTGAACAGGGAATTTTGGAACTGTTCTTCATCTGGGTGGATCACACACATTTCAATCCGGACCTTGATCAGGCGGTGAGGGATTGGGGAAGATTTGACCCGGCAGTTCGCGAAATCTTTTCCGGTGAGGACGATGACCGCATAGAAGCAATCGCGCGTTTTCTTCGAGGGCAGGGCTTTGAGGAGAAGGAAGCCTTCGTCCGTGCCCGTATCATCTACTTCACCCAGGTGAGCTATTTCGCCCTGCGGGTATCCGAAACGATTGAGGAGCGCGTCGGCTATCTCTCCGCATATTTCCTGAGTTTCACAGGCAGGGAAATCAATGCAGGAACGGCTGAGCGCTTCAGGCAACGCATGCTAAAATGGGCACAGGAAACATCATGACCGAGACCCAAACACTAAAACCAAATCGCAGACGGTCCGGTGGCAGACACGCCAAGGCACTGGCGAGAAGCAGTGCAGCTGAGAAAGTCTTTGATGCCGCATGGCGCCAATGGAAGAACCCGTATCAGCCGATTGAGCAATTCAGCGCCGACGAGATTGAAGCAATCCACAACGCGTCACTCAAGGTGCTTAAAGAAACCGGAATTCGCATCCTTCATGAAAAGGCGATCGAGTTTTACGTGAATTCAGGCCACACGCTGAAGGATGAGAACATCATACAGTTCGATTCTGATCTCCTGATGGAACAGATCGGGTCAGCACCTGAAATCGTCACCTTCAGGACCCGTAATCCGGATCGCAGCGTCACCGTCGGCGGAAAGCATGTGGGGATTTGCACGACCGGCGGCACGCCCAATTTTTCCGATCTCGATAATGGAAGACGCCCTGGAACTCTCAAATCGCTCGACACCTTTTGCCAGTTATCCCAATCCTTTGATGTGATCCACATGATCGGCCCGTTTGTGGAACCGCAGGATATCCCCACAAATACGAGGCATCTGGCGATGACCAAGTCGGTTGTCACACAAACGGATAAAGTCCCCTTCGTCTTCTTCCGCGGAACCGAAGCGGTTGCAGATGCTTACGAGATTATCCGTATCGCCAACGGCCTTACTCAGGAAGAATTTGAAAACACACCTGTCTGCTACTCGGTCGCAAATTCCAATTCCCCGCTGCAACTGGACCTGCTCATGTGCCAGGGCATCATCGATGCGGCCAATGCCGGGCAGATGACCATTCTGACACCGTTCACACTGGCTGGTGCCATGGCGCCGGTTACAATTCCTGGCGCACTGGTCTTGCAGAACGCAGAGGCCCTGGCAGGGATCGCCCTGTCTCAGATCGTCAAACCTGGTTCTCCAGTTTCCTATGGCAGTTTCACCAGCAATGTGGACATGAAAACCGGTGCACCAGCCTTCGGGACGCCTGAATATACGCGTGCGGCCTTTGCCTCAGGACAATTGGCGCGGCGATATCGCCTGCCGCTTCGTTCTTCCGGAGTGACGGCTTCCAATGCGCCAGATGCGCAGGCAGCTTACGAAATGCAGATGTCACTCTGGGGTGCATTGATGGGCGGCACAAATATTCTGCTGCATGGTGCCGGATGGCTTGAGGGCGGGCTCACCGCTTCAGCGGAAAAGTTCATCATGGACATTGAGATGCTGCAGATGTTTGCAGAACTCTTCAAGCCACTGGAGGTCAACGCCGAAACCTTGGCAAACCATGCCATCGCTGATGTGGGTCATGGCGGGCATTTCTTTGGCACGCAACACACGCTGGAGCGGTTCGAAACAGCCTTCTATTCGCCTTTGCTATCGGACTGGAGCAACTTCGAGAACTGGCGTGACAGCGGTTCGGTGGACACCACACAACGGGCAAACCAGATTTATCACAACACCATCAGAAACTACGAAAAGCCGCCAATTTCGGATGCTGCCATGGAAGAGATCGACGCCTTCATCGCCCGAAGAGAGAGCGAAGGTGGTGCGGACATAGAGCGGTAATGCTGATTTATTCGCTTGGGTTTGGCATGTCGAAATGCGTTTCCGGATTTTCAGCCGTCGTACAGGTCAATGCCCTGGACTTAATAACCGTGTATTTCGGTTTTTCGCTGCGGATTGAATTTGCTCGAGCTTCCGCAGTCTGAAAATCCCCACTCAGGCAATAATGCATGGAGAGGCCTGAAGGATATCGCGGTGAATTGGTGACGATGTTTGCTTTCTCCAGTTCGGAAATCATATCGTCCTGGCTTACCTGAGACTTGGCAACCTTTCTGAAGGCTGAGTCCTGCCCCCAGTGCAGTGAGGTTAAACCCAATGCATAGGCAAGCTGTTTGCGCAAGGGAAGTGACGACTCCTGATCGGTCTGCTTGCTGTGATCTATGAGAACAGAAAGTGCCGTGGCAGCTTTTGCATAGAGTTCATCAGCTATCTCACATTGTTCGATAGAAACAGTCAGATCGGCACACCCATAGTTCTGATATAGAAACCGTGCCGCATCCGATGCACCATCAAATCCTCGCCACAGACGGCTTACACGCTCGGTTGAAGCGCTGGAAATGTCCACATCATCAGTGAGTGTCGGAGCATCAAGAAGCTCTGCAGCCATCATTATTTTCAGTGTTGTGATATCTTTCTTCAGTGTGACACGACCGTCACCTGCGGGTATATTGCTCAGGATATTGTTTTCATATCCGCTCATCTGCAAAAACAAACGTCTGGCATTGTAGTGAGGAGCACACAGCAACTGTATGCTTCGCGCCATACAGGCGTTGGCTTCTGAAAAGCGTCTGCCTTCCGGTATGGCTCTGTCAAACAGATAACCGGCACTCAGACTTCCAAAGAATTGAGCGTCGCCATTATATTTCCCGGCAAGCCCAAAGAATATGGATCTTTCCCTTTCTTTGGTCGCCTCCGTTGGGCTGAGCAAAGAGTTCTTGGTGGACTTGTAAATGTTCTGATCAACATCCGAGACTGAGTAGTTGAGAGTTGTATCCGCCAGAAGACGAGGGGGATGGAAGGTGCAGAACGGTCTTACATCAGACCCAAGTTTGGAAATGTCGGTGGCATATTTGTTGCTCGAACACAAAGGTTTGGAAACAAGAGAACGAAGTTCTGCCGCGTCGTATTCTGCTTTTGAGCGTGACTTCAATCGGGCACAGAACGAATTTGGATCATCACAAATTTCGGAAGCTGTGGATTGCGGCACATAGAGACTTTCACCTTCAGGACTGGACCGCTCTATGCTGTCGGCCGTACCCAGGATTACACGATCAATAGCTTCCTTGAATTCCAGTTCCAGCTTCTCTCTTTGCTCGATCGCAACTTCCTTGTCGCGGTTAGCTTCCTCCGCTTTCCGCTCTGCCTGTTGAGCTTTGACTTGCGCTTCTTCCGCTTCCTGCCGGGCTTGAACAGCTTCAAGCCTTTGCTGATTGATGAGCCAACCAACGCCAACGAACACCAGTGTGAACATTGCGCCAATGCGGATTCCCCTTCGCCACTGGCTTCTGGTCAGCAGGTTCTTGATGGATGAGAATTTGTCTCTGCTGTCAGGTTCTTTGTCCAGACCCACGCCGGATCTATCCCAATGGATGTCACCAAGATATCGGCTCGCCCAGGAAGCTGTGGGTCTTTCCTTTCGAAACCAGCTCGAATAGCGGTGCAGCGTATATCCGTCCAGCAGTCCGGAACCAAAGATCCGGGCAAGCACCGGTCTTTGCTCAACTGCGTTTTCATGGTTCTTGGCAAAGCTGGCTAATATTCTGATGTCATTTGCACGTTTCAGTTCATCTGTAAGCCAGTTGTCCTGTAATTTGCTCCATAACCGCAAAATACACTCGTGGCTCACATCTACCATGGAGCTTTCAGGATTTTGAAAATCGTGTCTTACATAAAGATATTCCACATCCTGATTGATGAAATGATTGATGGTCTTCCAGGTATCCGGAACTGGTAGTCCTATGCTTTCTGAGAGTTCCTTAACCGTTCGGGGTCTGCGAATATCTCTTCCTTTGGTATCGATATCCGTAAGCTCACAGAAAAGCCGCATTGCCCCTCTGCGCAGCCTTCTATCAAGCTCCTTGTAAATCCGGTTGAGTTCCACCGAAAGCGATACTTTCAGTTGCGAGATTTCTCCCGGTTGGGTCTTCTTCGATTTTGGATCAAGGCCAAATGCATCTCTGAAATCAGAAAGTCCGAGTGTAATGCCGTTTGGCTCGCCATCTGCAGAGGATTCTGCTCTTTCCTTCTCCGGCAATGCTTCCAGAGCCCGCCTTTTTCTTGAGTAAAGCAACTTCAGTGTGTGTTGCAGAATAGGCAACTTGTCCAGGAATTGGTCCACATTGTTTAGAAGCCAGATGGAGAAATCCGGTTCGATTTTT
>CAWUJF010000329.1:0-4468 GCA_963922405.1 uncultured Hyphomicrobiales bacterium
CATTCCTCAATGTAACCAACTCCTTGACCGGCCAACGCTGGATTGAGCGTTTGCCTGCGGAAGCCAGAAATCTTGCTACCGCAATCCATCAAAAATTGGATGTCCCGGAACTGGTTGGCCGTGTAATGGCAGCGAGGGACGTCGAATTGGAAAACGCCGAGAAATTTCTTGATCCTACAATTCGGGACCTGATGCCTGATCCCGATGTTCTGACCGGTATGGGCCAGGCGGCAGCTCGTCTGGCTGATGCAATTGAGAAAAAGGTGCATGTGGCTATCTTCGGCGATTATGACGTGGACGGAGCCAGTTCTTCCGCCCTGTTGAGCAAGTTTCTAACAGCGCACCAGGTTCCAAATGAAATCTATATCCCCGATCGAATATTTGAAGGCTATGGACCGAACCCTGACGCCATGCGGTCTCTGATAGACAACGGGGCCAAACTGATTGTCACAGTCGACTGCGGTGCCACAAGTTTTGAGGCGCTCGCAGAAGCAAAGAAGCTTGGTGTTGATACGATTGTACTGGACCACCATCAAATGGGAGAGGAAATCCCGCCATGTGCGGCCCTCGTCAATCCGAACCGCCAGGATGATTTATCCGGACTTGGATATCTTTGTGCGGCAGGCGTCGTATTCATGACCCTGGTTGCAACACAGCGCGAACTAAGGAAGAGGGGAGCTTACCAATCAGGCATCAATCCGCCGAACCTTCTGGACTGGCTGGATCTGGTTGCCCTGGCAACGGTCTGTGACGTGGTGCCTCTCGTTGCGCTAAACAGAGCCTTTGTGGTGAAAGGCCTGCAGGTCATGTCTCAACAAAAAAACATTGGCCTGCGCGCGTTAATGCGCATCGGGAGACTGGATGGTCCACCACGCCCGTATCATCTGGGGTTTGTGCTGGGACCCAGAATAAACTCAGGCGGCCGTATTGGTGATGCAGCGCTCGGTTCGCGTTTGCTGACAACGGATGACGAGATTTTAGCTCAGCAAATTGCCGAGCAGCTCGAAACACTCAACAAAGAGCGTCAACGCTCTGAAGCCCAGATGTTGGAGCAGGCAATTGCCGAAGCAGAGGCTGAAACCGCAAGCGGTGAGGGGCCTGCCGTTCTGGTAACAGCAAGCGATGATTGGCATCCTGGCATCGTAGGACTGCTCGCTTCAAGACTAAAGGACCGTTTCAAGCGACCCGCTTTTGCCATTTCATTTGATGCGCAGGGAAAAGGCTCCGGGTCAGGCCGCTCGATCAGCGGCATTGATCTGGGCAAAGTGGTGCGGTCCGCCCATGAAGACGGCATCATCGAAAAGGGTGGCGGACATGCCATGGCAGCTGGCCTCACTATTATGAAAGACCGTTTGCCTGAATTGCGGGATTATTTTGAAAGTCACCTTACTGAGAATGTGAATTCTGTGAGAGAAAACCAGACATTGAAAATTGATGGCGCGCTAACAGCCAGAAGTGCCACGCTCGATCTGATTGAACTTCTGGAAATGGCTGGACCCTACGGACAAGGTCATTCTCAGCCTGTCTTTGCATTCCCCGCTCATCAGATCCGATATGCCAAAATCGTCGGCCAGAACCACGTGTCGTTCAGCGCAACTGCCAGTGACGGAGCACAATTGCGCGGAATTTCGTTTCGTTCGGCTGATACTGAGCTTGGTAAATTGCTATTGAACGCTCGTAACCAGACTGTTCACCTTGCCGGTACCTTGAATGCCGACTTCTTTCAGGGATCCAGACGCGTTCAGTTACGATTGCTGGATGCGGCAATCGCCGGCTAGGGCAACTGTTTGAAGTGTTTTCACCTGAAGGTGTTGGATTATGCTTGGGCATTAGCAGGGAGAGGAAAAAGAACGTCCAGGGGAATGGATTTTCCATCCCCTTGCATCATGCGCACATGGTGTCGACGCAACTGCCGTGGTTCCTGCACGCCGCAGGATTCGGCTATGATATCCACTTCCGCATTTAAATTGTTGATATAACTCGCAACCCGTTGTGCTTTTTCCTTGGGAACCAGACCTCGCTGAAACCTTGGGTCATGGGTCGTAATGCCAGTGGGACAGGTGTTCTTGTTACATTTCATGGCCTGAATACACCCCAGTGCAAACATTGCGCCTCGCGCTGTAACGATAAAGTCCGCGCCAGCGCATAGTCCCCAGGCCACATCTGCGGGTGTAACAAACTTACCTGAACCAATCAGTCGTATCCGCGACTTGAGTCCATATTCAATCAGAAGATTAGCAACCATGGGCAGGCTTTCGCGCACCAGCAAGCCCACATTGTCCATCAATGGCATGGGAGCAGCTCCGGTACCGCCATCTCCTGAATCCACTGCGATAAAGTCAGGCGCGTAGATTTCTCCACGTTTGTTGATTTCGTCGAAGAGATCACGAAGCCAGTTCTCTCCACCAATCACAGCTTTGAAACCAACCGGTTTTCCTGTCACATCGCGAAAATGATTGATCGCATCCAGCAATGAGCTCACATCGTCAATGTCCGGATGTCTGTTAGGTGAGATCGAAGCCTTACCTTCCTCGATGCCTCTGATTTTTGCTATCTCCGCATTAACTTTCTTTGCAGGCAGTATCCCGCCTTTGCCCGGCTTGGCACCTTGTGAAAGCTTGATCTCGAACATCTTGACCACATCCATCGCCGCAACTTCGCGCAATTTGTCGTCACTCAAGTTACCTTCGCGGTCTCTGACACCATACTTTGCGGTACCAATCTGGAAAACCAGATCACACTGTCCGGAGAGGTGATGTGGTGAAAGACCGCCTTCGCCCGTGTTGAGCCAACAGTTTGCTCGCATTGCACCTTTTGAAAGGGCTTTTACTGCCGGTCGCGAAAGGGCACCATAACTCATGCCTGAGATGTTGATGATCGATTGAGCGTCATAGGGGTGTTTCGTGTGCGGGCCGATGACCATGGTCGGCGTTTCAATATCGTCTTCTTTCAATTGCGGGAAGGCATCATTTACGAAGATTGGCGTGCCCACTGCAGTAAGATTCTTGGTGGATCCAAATGCCACTGTATTCTTTTTGCCCTTGGACGCGCGTTCCACCCAGTGGCGCTCAGCCCGGTTAAAGGGCATCTCCTCCCGGTCCATTGCAAAGAAGTATTGCCTGAAAAACTCTCCGAGCGAGGAGAACAGATGTCGGAACCGACCCACAAGCGGATAGTTACGCCGAACAGCATCTTTGGTCTGGAGTACATCGACAAAAAACAGGATGAATGCAAGGAAAGAGCCGAACCCGAGGATAAATACAAAAAGCGTGGAGAGGAATGTCAGCGTTTGCTGAACCACGTCAAACATAGGGCCACCCATAAGAATCCTCCGATGAATCAAATAATCCTGTAGGACCCTATTCGATAGACCTTATTCACGAAAAATCAAATAGCTGCATGTTTTCGATCACAGCCAAGCACCGGAACTTGCTTTGCCGGTGTGTGCAAGATTGCACATAATTCACTCTGGGTTCACGTTACATTGTGTAAAAGGTTGACGAGATGTTCAAAGAAGAACGCTCCAAGTTAACAGGATGAAGAAGATGAGATTACTAATTTGTTTCATACTAGGCGCTGCAGTTGTTTTAATAGCAGCAAATACCGACGCTCCAGTTGCGCAGCAACAAAGTGTATTTGAAGCCAAGGAGCGAATTCGCCACGCAGGACAAGCGCAGCTAAATAATAAAACAGCAGAAGCTGTAAACCTGAATGGCACTCAAACCAATTTCATAAATTAATTTTTAAACCCAAAAGTCCAAACTTAAAGCCCGCCTTGTGCGGGCTTTTACTTTTTATTCACCATAAATCCATTTCCCTATTTGCAGTTCACTAACTGGTTAACCTCTGTGGTTAAGGTTTGGTGAATCCAAAACGGGAGTTAGTTTTGCGTAATCCGTTCCTCTATGCACTTCACGGTGCAATTCTTCTGGCTATGTCCACTGCAGGAAATTTTGGTCTAACAACACCAGCACATGCCAAATCATGTAAGGGGCAGGACCGCCTTGGGGTCCATCGCACAATCACTTTGAATACTTCTGGGGGAAAAAGATACGGTTCCTCTCATGGTAGAGACGTGAGGTTTTTGAGGAAAAAGGAAGTGGTACTGACCTTTGATGATGGACCAGTGCCCGCAACCACCAACAAAATCCTCCATGAGTTGGAAAGACATTGCGCTAAAGCCACTTTTTTCATGGTCGGTTCGATGGTCCGTGCGCACTCATCCACAGCCAGACGCGTGGCAGCCAAAGGCCACACAATCGGTATCCACAGCGACACACACCAAAATCTTGGGCTAGTAGGTGGCAGTGTTGCTATTCCTGATGTGGATCGCAGCATTAAGACCATCAAATCCAAGGTCAGCAAAAACGTGGCACCGTTTTTCCGTTTTCCTTATCTTTCCGAGAATCAGGCTGTGAACCGTCATCTCGCAGGCAAGGGATACGGTGTATTCGCCATTGATGTGGAT
>CAWUJF010000330.1:0-4451 GCA_963922405.1 uncultured Hyphomicrobiales bacterium
AAGCAGGAAGGGAAACCCTCCTTCAAGCTTTAAAAGCTCAATTTTGCGTTCCACGCCGCCTTCGCCGGAATATCCACCAATACCATCTGCTGCCAGAACCCGATGGCAAGGTATGATGATAGGGATTGAATTTCCACCACACGCCTGACCGACGGGTTGGCCGTATGTCCCCAGTTTTTCGGCAATGGCACCATAAGTTGTTGTTTCGCCATAAGGAATTTCCAGCATGGCATCGCAAACCGCCTGTTGAAACGCATCACCACGAGGTGCGAGGGGAAGATCAAATTCTTTCAGATCACCTTCAAAATAGGCGGCAAGTTGCTTGCGTGTTTCTTCCAGTAATGGACTGGAACCAGACACATCCGGTGATTTCCAGTCCACCTTGACGATGGCGCCGTTTTCTTCACTCACAGCAAGTACGCCATATGGAGACGGGATTTCGGCAGTAATCATGACAGGACCCGGTTTCTATCCAAATACTTCAAGCTTGATCGGGCGCACCGTACCATCCGGCCCGTTGGTTTTTGCAATATCCATAGGGCAGGCAGAAACCACAACGAGTAGATCCATCTCAGCTTGCATCTCCAGATATTGCCCGGCCTCCACTTTGGGAGGCACAATCGCCAGGCTATTGTCATTTGTAATAGTGACATTCTGGAAGATATTGAAAGGTGAGGGCAGTTCATGAGCGGTGGCTCCGGCTTCATCCATTGCCATGCAAAGGTTTTCCGCGCAGGAACGATGGTGACCCGCGTGACCCAATATTTCGTATCGCCTCGGATCACAGGCGGACATCAACATATCATGGGTGCCGGGCGATGTATCTTCCACCACCGTAAGCATGGCGTGCCGACGATTGGAAAAAAGGCCATCACCAGGCTCTGGCATCAGTTTTTCAAGCGTAGACCGTGTATGTTCAGCGGAAAGAAAGATGTTTGTATCCCCTGCGTCAAATGCCCAGAAATCAGCCACTTGAGGGCCTTCCAATGCGGTGACCCTTATCCGTTCCCCTGCCGAAATTTGCAGTTGAGCCCAATAACCGCCTTCGATTTTGGTTTCATGTTTCAACCCCATCAACTTGGTCTCCATTCATATCTGTCTTTCATTATTTTCATGCTGTCCTGTACCATCTCACCAAGTGCATCAACGTCGTTTTTTGCAAGATTTGTGAGGTACAGACACGATACCGAGTGCTTGTGAGGGCCAATCCGGCTTAGCTGGTCTGAATAAGACTCAAATCCTGGCATGATATAAATCGCCATATTTTGCTTGCGCGGTGAAAAGCCTGTGAGAAACCAGTCTCCCTCTCGCCCGCTCTTATATTTGTAGTGGTAGTGTCCGAACCCAATGATCGCGCTTCCCTGTTTACCGGCAAGTCCGGCTGCCCACAGAACTGGCTTCAAACCGGTCCATTGCTCAAACAAGGGTAACAACTGTAGCGCATCTTCACGTCTGCGCTTATGCTCGACTTCTTGTATGAAGGCTTTCGCATCGCCATCAATAGGACTTGTTACATTTCCGCTCATGACAACAGTTTAGGTGACCTGTACTGCACCGCAATCCATTTCTTGGTGCTGCCGTAATTTTTTTGTTACATGTGACGACAAACGGAGTGAGTTTCCATGTCTTTTGAAGAACTTGTAGCATTGCAACCTGCCTGGGTTCAGTATTGGCTTAACTGGCTGTTTTTTGGTGCTTTTCTGCTGCCAGTGGCTCTGTTGATCTGGAAACCAAGCCGGATTCCGGCAATTGTTACTCTTTTATCCAGTTTGGCATCCGGTGCTGGTGTGATTTGGCTATTCTCTCAAATGGGTTATGTGCGGCTGCTTGGTCTCGGACATATCATCTTCTGGACACCGGTCTCTTTCTATCTTTATGGCCAGATGAAGCGGGAGGACATGCCATCCTGGCCCAAACGTATCATGGCTGTAGTCCTGATTACGATCCTCATATCCCTGGCCTTCGATTACGTGGATGTGGCGCGGTATATTTTAGGCGAACGCGAACCCTTCACCGGCTAATCGGAATTCAATCGTCAGTCTCCTAGTAAGCAGCCAGTACAATCATCTGGCTGTCATTTGGCATTTCTCAAATCAAAATTACATCATTTTTGAGATTCATCACATAATATATAATAGTAAACTATGTTAAAAAAATAATATAAATGATTCTGCTAATTAAAAAAATCGTAGAAAACGTATTAGTATGATATTGAAAAACAAAAAATATTACCTATATAAAATATAATATAGATAATTATCAAATAATCATATGATAGCAATATTTATATTAAAAAAAGGAGAAATATACATATAGGAGGGAAAGTTATGTCAAAACTTCCAATGGGTAAATTAAAATCTGGACTAAAGGGTGCAGGATTTGGTGCGAGTCTCGCAAAATCCTTGGCAACCGGAGCTGCAGCCATATTCCTGGCATCAGCCGTATGGGGTTCATGGTTTACAGTTGCCGAGGGGCACATTGGTATCACCACCCGTTTCTCAAAAGCCACTGGCCAGGTTGGCCCAGGGCTTCACACCAAGCTTCCATGGGTAGATTCCGTGAAGCATATTGAGGTGAGGGAGCGTAAGAACGGTGAGGAGCTTTCCGCCGCAACGAAGAACCAGCTGCCAATGGAGGCAGTGGTCACGGTCAACTGGGCTGTTAACTCAGATGCAGGTCTATCCCTGTATCAGAAATACGGTAGCCTTGAGCAGTTCGAGAGACGGATCCTTGATCCCAAGCTTCGTCAAGCCGCGAAAGCAGCCTTGTCTGAATTCAACGCCGATGAGCTGATCCGTAACCGGAATGCCGCAATCCAGCGCATTCAGGATAACCTCTCGGAATTGATGCAGCCTTATCCGGTGACCGTGCATTCGCCGCAGATTGAGAACATCAACTTGCCGCCCACTTACATGCAGGCAGTCCTGGAAAAGGAAAAGGCCCGTGAGGCAGCGGTACGCGAAGAGTACAATCTGCAGAAGCAGAAGCTTGAAGCAGCCCGTCTGGTTCAAACCGCAGAGGCCGAGCGTGACAGCGTGAAGGCAAAGGCAGACGGTCATGCCTACCGTGTGACCAAGGAAGCTGAAGCTGAGGCCCAGGCAATCCTGCTCAAAGGTGAAGCTGAATCAGCTGCCGTAAAAATGGTGCAGGAAGCATTGTCAGATAACCCGCTGCTTGTTCAGTACGAACAGGCCAAGCGCTGGAACGGGTCACTGCCAAGCACAATGGTTCCGGGAAATGCCGTACCATTCGTGAATGTGCAATAAAACCAGGAGCGAGGCGTCGAGCCTCGCTCATTCGTTGGGGCAGAACTGTTCTCCCGCATTAAGCGAGCCCTGCGCAAGGTCCGCCTCATATCCTGAAAGTTATATTTGGTATCCAGAGCGTAAGGAGGACAGTCATGATACTCCAGATATTCGAAACAATCGTCATTGGAGGCATAGCGGCAAAGGCGATCATCGCCATTTCACAACCCATGCCAGCCGCTTCCTGTGAAGAGATCGCCCAGGCAATCAACATGAGCACTTACAAGGCTGAATGCCTGGTCGCTGACCGTTAGAATTGAAAAGGTGGGGAAGGGACTTCTCCACCAATGGGTTAGCCCTCAGACCTTACAATCGATTTTGAAAGACGCTGCGCAATGGGTGCAGCAAAGATGATTACCACAAACGCAACCGGCCAGGTGGGTGCCCAGGCTTTCATCCAGATCATGAATTCAAAGCCGGAAAACCCCAGATTGATCAGCGTCACAGCACCGGACACGAAAAACGTCATCAATCCGGTGAGCAGAAACTGAAAAACCCTGATCTCGTATTTTGCTGGAATCATGCGTCACCTCTTAAGTCCCTATGGCATATGTGCTTTTTCGTATGATTGGCAAGAGGCCTAAAGGAGGAATGAGGTGTAATTCATGAACCACGTCTTTCAACCTCACCGCACTTCGCTCATCAAGCGCCCGCCAAAGAATATCAGCACGGAACCGGATACGCGATTAATCAGTCTCGAAAAGCGGGTGTAGGGTTTGCGAACGCTCTCGGTTGAAAACACAACCGCAAGTGCCACATGCCATGCGATCGATACCATGAAAAAAGCGGATATGAGCAGGGAGATAACCCATATTGGCATGTTGTTTGAAAGGAAGGCTGCAAAAATACTGCCAAAGTAAGCGGCAGATTTCGGGCTGGTTAAATTGACCAGAAGTCCGCGCCGGAAACCCTTGATCACCGATGAGTTAGGCACTGATATCTCGTCATCCGTTTTCTTCGCTGATGATCGCCACAACTTGATACCGAGATAAATGAGATATACGCCACCGACAATTTTGAGCACCCATCCCAGAACGGGCAGGGTTTCCAGAATTACCGATATGCCAAGGGCTGCGGCAATCATCCAAATGAGTGATCCTGTCGCAATGCCAAATGCGGCCTGAACAGCTGTCGCGCGATTGACCG
>CAWUJF010000331.1:0-4430 GCA_963922405.1 uncultured Hyphomicrobiales bacterium
CACGCCTTACTCTCAGATCGAACGCTGCAAAAAGGCAAATACAAACGATAGCTAGAAACAATGCGCCTCTGTGTATGATCAAAAGGCCAACATCGGCATCCGGTGAAACTTCATACAAATACTGTGTCAACATTGGAGCGAACAATACAGCCGCTGGTAAGATATGCACTGCCCCCAGTCCAAACCACGATAATTTAGTAGCTAATTCCATCACAAGATCCTCATTTAATGGGGCCTATTGTAAGGAACGAGTTTTCGAATGCTTTCAAAAAGCTGTCACCAGTCGAGTCGATGGAAACAAACTTAATTGGACAATGTAAAGCACCTGCTTTGTCCGCAAGGCTGACTTTCGGTCTACAAATTTATTCGGAGTTTGCTTTAAGGTGTTTTGCCCGCACTCAACGTGCTTTTAGGACAAATTGCGACGTTGTGGTTTACACAATTCGCTAATTGTTAAGGAGGCGTTTCCTAATTTTGTCCCAGCGCAGTCTCAATCGATCGCGCTGAAACAATCCTAATAGCCGATTAGGAGGCAGGCATAATTACTTTATCAATTACGTGGATGACACCGTTGTCTGCACCAACATCAGGTGTAACGATGTTTGCATCATTGACCTTTGGCCCATTATCAAGATCAATTGTGACTTCACCACCTTGTGCAGTAGCTGCTTTCATATCGTCTTTAAGATCTGTTGACATCACTTTACCTGGCACAACGTGATATGTGAGAATTGCTGTGAGCTGTTCTTTGTTTTCTGGTTTCAGTAGGCTCTCAACGGTACCTGCAGGAAGTGCGGCAAACGCCTCATCTGTCGGTGCAAAAACTGTAAATGGACCTTCACCCTTCAGAGTGTCAACCAGACCGGCAGCCTGAACTGCTGCGACCAATGTTTTAAAGGAGCCAGCAGCAACAGCTGTGTCCACAATGTCAGCAGCCTTAGCTGACATGGTCATTGAAAGTGCAATTGCCGTAGCTGCGATTGTACGCTTAATCATTGTATCCTCATTTTCTTAGTGTGGGTTTTCGGCAAATAAGCACTGCGCTTTCTTGCCATGTTCCAGTAACGGAAAGAGGCAGGAGAAAGTTTCATTGTTTTCAATTTTTTTGGATCATGACCAATTTAGAGTCAGATTGATCGCGCTGAACAGGTTAGCAAAATCTTGAATGATGCGTATTTGATAATTGAGTTGCCTGCCAAGACTGCTTTTTGAGAATCTCGATGATAGCTTGGCCTTGCTCCGGTTGACTAATATATCACTTGTATTAGTTCCTTCTTGGTAAAACCATTGTCAATTTTACACAGTGGTCCCCAGCCTCAAACCCTTTGGAGAAGTAGTTCATCATGGTCATTGGACTGCGTCTGTTTACATAAGAGACATGGATAGGAATGAAGTAGAAATGCAGAACCTGCCAATTGAAAACGTTCAAGATTATCCAAGACCACCTCGTGTTGAGCCGGTCCCACAAAACATTCGTGTTGTTCATATCGGTCAATTGGTTGTTGTGACCTCAGATGCATTTAGAGTTTTGGAAACACATCACGCACCGACTTACTATTTGCCGATTAGAAGCTTTAAGCATGAACTGATTGAAGTCTCAGGAACCAGCATGTGTGAGTGGAAAGGGGTCGCATCCTATTTCGATTTAGTGATCAGCAATACAAGGATCTCCCGAGTTGGTTGGACATACAAGTCTCCGGCAAAGGGGTTCGAATTACTTTCTGATTGTTTGGCCTTGTATGCCAGCAAGCTAGATGAGTGTTATGTAGGATCATATCGGGTTAAACCACAGCCAGGTGATTTCTATGGTGGATGGCAAACACCCAATCTCCGCGGTACTGTAAAGGGAGCAAGAGGAACTGAATTCTGGTGATCTAAAGAAAAACGTAGATTCTACCAATTCTCCTTCAGTCATCTTGGGTTACGGATTAAAAACAAAAGCTAACTAAAGCATAGCAAAAATCCATCGTCCCAGAGACACCTTCCAAAGGATTACCCGTGCCCTTTCAGGTAAAAGAACATCGGATCTCCTGTTAGTTCTTTAGCAAGAGCATCGATGTGGATAATGAGTTCTCCAGCTATTCGATATTCCCGGCTGGAAATTTTGGCTTCAGTCCTTATTTTGATCGCTGCATTTCTACCAACTTGCAGGTTTCTTAGGGCTTGTTCTTTGTTTACGAAACCACGTTTGTTTCTTCGGGTCATATTCAGTAAAGTCTCAATACAGGAATTTAATCCTATATACGTGCCATGATTTGCGTAGGAGATCAAGTCGGACAGACAATACGAAATTCTGCTCCGGAGGGTTTGACTCGGAATCTGATATCACGACGATTGAGAGCCTGGTGATGCGATCAACAAATCTTTTTACCCTACATTGGACCAGTCAGATTTGGCTAGGATACTATAACTTTCGATGCTGTGGGCTGCACAGTCAGCTATGTTTGCTTCGTTCAAAACTAACCTGAAGTTCCAAGTCCCATCAGGGCCATTTCCATCTCACGCAAGCCTTTGTGTCTTGGTTTGTCGTTTCTAATAACCACTGCGAGTTCACGCTCCAATCGCGGTGAAAGTGAACGAACGGAAAGTCCAGCCTGATTTGAGTCGTCACCAACACCGGATCTTGGAAGGATCGCACTTCCAAGACCAGCGCTCACAAGACCCTTGATCGCCTCCACACTGCCAAGATCCATGACTGGATCAACGGTTACGCCCGCTCTAGTAAGCCAATCATCAACCAGGGTTCTTGTATGACCACCGGCCTCATATAAGATTAATGGTAATTCTTTGATATCATCCGCCGCCAGAGCAGTTTGCGATAATTTTCTATTCGCAGCACTAACAAACACAAACTCGTCTTTCAGAATTGTAGTTACGCTGAACATCCGACCGGTTACAGGTAAAGTAACAAAACCAATGTCGAGTATGTTTTCTTCCAATTCTTTCAGAATGTCACGCGTATCGCCAGTTTTGACTGTGATCTGAAGCGATGGAAGCTTCTCCTTGAGCGTGCGAAATATGGGCGGCAACAAATGGATACAAGCAGTTGCGCCTGTGCCAAGTCGAACATGACCTGCATTATTTGTGCTGAAACCGGCCATTTCATTCAATGCAAGTTCCACATCTCCGCCTATCCGACGAGCATGGTCGCATAAAACTTTTCCGGCTTGGGTAGGTCGCACCGTCTTTCCAACACGCTCGATAAGTCGTAGGCCCAGCTTCCTTTCTAATTGCCGGATCTGAAGGCTGACAGCAGGCTGTGTTATCCCGATGCGATCCGCAGCAGCAGTGAAGCTGCCCAACTCAATAACGTCCAAGAAGGTGTGAAGCTGTTCTAGTTTTAGATCTCTCATGCCAAAGTTATACTTATGATTTGCATAAAAAGCCAAACCTTCTTTTATCTTTTGTTTCGTGCGATTACGGCCCGGTCAAATGAATCTGGAGTAGTTTGAATGGTTAAACTAGTACGAGCCTCCGTTGAGGCAGATATGGAAGACGTTCGGTGTATCTACGCCCACGAAGTACTAAACGGTCGTGCATCCTTTGAGCAAACACCGCCCGACCTCCAAGAAATGTCAAAGCGGAGGAAAGAAGTATTGGCACTTGGATTGCCCTATCTCGTCGCTGAGAAGGATGGTGCGATTTTAGGATTCGCCTATGCAAATCATCACCGGCCAAGACCAGCCTACAGCTACACGGTGGAGAACTCTGTCTATGTAGCCGAGCATGCGCGAGGAGCGGGTATAGGAAAAATGCTTTTGTCTTCGCTAATTGATGAATGTGAACGCGGTCCATGGCGGCAAGTTGTTGCAGTAATTGGAGACTCGAGAAATACGGGATCAATAGGGTTGCACATGTCGCTGGGTTTCCGGGAAGTTGGAACGCTAAAATCTGTTGGTTTCAAGTTGGGTCAATGGGTCGATACTGTCATTATGCAACGTTCCCTTAATGAGGGTGGCAGAACTGTACCCAGATACAGTCAAACAGCTCATTAAGTTCGGCTGAAGTCTAAACAATCTTAGCCATATAGGCTGATTTAACCTCGCTCTCTTTTGAGCGGGACAAGATTTCTTTGATTTCATCAATCAAGGACTGAAACAACTCGTTCTGCTTTTTGAAAAGTCAAAGGCAGAACTACTCTCAATTGAACAAAGGAAAAACAATGATGAATACTGTAAGAATTAATCTGAGTGGCATTGTGGGATACTCCGCTTACCCAACCAACTTAAAGCGTAAGAGCAAGTGGTTTACGATGATATTGGAACTCTTGCGTGAACGTTCCCGCAAACTTCGGGACTATGACCGCTTGATGGATATGCCCGAGCACCTCTTAAGGGATGTAGGTCTTGACCACCATCATGTTGCAATTGAGCGAAAGAAAATTCGGAACCAACTTTTTTGGAATTGAAGGACTGATACATAGCATCTTC
>CAWUJF010000332.1:0-4416 GCA_963922405.1 uncultured Hyphomicrobiales bacterium
AGCCGTATTGGCGAGTTGTCGGTCAACATTGCCGGCATATCAGGAACTGTGGGCGATGTGTCAGTGGACTTGTCCAAACAGGTCGATGACTTCGGCACAATCACCACTTCTGTTCATCAGATTTCGAGCACAAATACCGAAATCACCAATGTTCTGGGAAATGCCAAGGAGATCGCCAGTAATGTGCATTCCGGACTAAGCGAATCCACCGGTCTGGTTGAACGGGTTTTTGCAAATTCTGCCAGTGACATGCACAAGATCGCTGAATCCTCAGAAGCGGTTGTTTCAGAGCTGGACGGGGTCAACGCCAACATCTCCCAGGTCTACAGCTTTTCAGAATCCATCCAGAAAATCGCAACCCAAACCCAGACGCTAGCAATCAACGCCGGCATTATGGCTGCCAGAGCGGGTGAAGAGGGCAAGGGGTTTGCCATCGTCGCCGAGGCAATCCGCGAACTGGCACAACAGACCACCTCTGTTTCAAACGAAATCAACGCTCAATTGAACACCTTGAAAGATACGGTGGGTGAACTCCTTAAATATGGCGAGACGAACAACAAGGTCGCGCTGGAAGCAAAGGAGCGCACTGAGAAGATGGATGATGAACTGAGGAATTTCCGCAGTTTCGGCGAACAGGTGGAAACCCTGACCGCTTCTATCTCTGAGCTTTCCGGACCGGTGGAACAAAATGTTGCCATCTGTTCGCAGGTTGTCAGTAAAATGCATGATCTGGATGGGGAAGCAAAATCCAATTCATCCGCCTTGTCCAGGACCTCCGAGAGCTTTGACAGTCTTGTCTCCTTCACCGAGGAGATGATCCGCCTTATTGAGGAAAGCGGCATTGAAACCGAAGACACGCCACTGATCCGCTCATGCATGGATACGGCAGGCAGGATTGCTGCACTGTTTGAAGATGCCATTGCAAGAAACATGATCTCGGTTGATGCCCTGTTTGATGAAACCTACCGGCCTATCCCCGGCACGGACCCGCAACAGGTGATGACTGCTTTCACGGAGTTCACTGACCGTGTAATGCCTGAAATTCAGGAACCGTTTCTTGATACAGACCCCAGAATTGCCTTTTGTGCAGCGGTTGACAGAAATGGCTATCTGCCCACTCACAACAAGACCTATTCAAAACCTCAATCAAGCGATCCTGTCTGGAATGCAGCCAATTGCCGGAATCGGCGGATTTTTGACGACCGCACCGGCCTGGCAGCGGGGCGAAACACCAAGCCATTTCTGTTGCAAACCTATCGCCGGGATATGGGTGGCGGAACCTTCACCCTGATGAAAGATTTATCAGCACCCATCCTTGTGAAGGGCAGGCATTGGGGCGGCTTCAGGGTTGGCTTCAAGGTTGGTTGAGCCACCTTCCGGTTATCTGCGATATCTGCTGATGATACTGACTCCACCCCTACATCCTCAGGCAACAATACGTCATTTGACACATGCCTCGGAAAATGCTGCACATTCAAGCAAATAACCTTGGATTCTCTAAATGCAGCTCCCACCAAATGCGGTTTTGTTTGATTGCGACGGCGTGCTCGTCGACAGCGAGACGATTACGAATACAGTTATGCGTGACAGTTTGGCCAATTATGGCCTGAACCTGACCTTGCATGAGGTCATGGGGCTCTTTGTGGGTGGCACGATCCAGTCCTGCTATGAGCGGGCAAAAAAGCTCGGTGCAGGACTGCCCGACGATTGGGTGCAGAACATTTACGGCGAGATGTACGAGCGTCTGGCGGAAGAGGTGACCCCCATACCCGGCGCAATTGAAGTTCTTGACCGGCTGGATGCCGCTGGCGTTCCTTACGCGGTGGGTTCCAACGGACCCCATGTCAAAATGAACATTACGCTTGCTAAAACCGGCCTGAAGGATCGGCTTGAAGGGCGCGTTGTCTCGCGGGAGGATGTGGCCCAACCCAAACCGGCACCGGACATTTATTTGCGCGCCGCTCAATTGATGGGAGAACCTGTCGAGCGTTGCATTGTCATCGAGGACAGTGTGAGCGGGGTAAAGGCAGGCAAGGCCGCAGGCATGGTAACCTGGGGCTTTACGGCAGAAACCTCTGAAGAAGCGCTGGCCCCGATCAGCGATGCCACTTTCAGCAGCATGGCAGAACTACCGGCACTTTTGAAAGTCTGAGTGTTGGCTACAAACTGGCCGTGGACAAGCGGGATCACCAGCGATAAAACTTCAAGGAGTTGACCGTTTCTGGAGTTCAATTCTTGCCACTAAATATTCACACGCCGCTTCTGGAGAGCTTGGCTCTAAGCGAGCTTAACGACACGTCTGTTCTAATGAAAATGGAGGCGTTGCAACCGCCCGGATCTTTCAAGATCCGCGGGGTTGGCCATGCCTGCGAACAACACGCGGAGAAGGGGGCCAGGAGGTTCATATCCTCTTCCGGCGGTAACGCAGGCCTCGCGGTCGCCTATGCGGGCAGAAAGCTTGGAATTCCGGTCATGGTGTTTGTGCCGGAAACTACGACAGAACGTGCAAAGGATCTGCTGCGGCTTGAAGGCGCTGAGGTAATTGTTCACGGCAGCAGTTGGATCGACGCCAACAATCTGGCGGTCTCCAAACTAACGCCGCAGGATGCGTTCCTCCATCCATTTGATGATCCGCTTTTGTGGGAAGGTCATGCTTCCATGATCGATGAAGTGGTGGCAGAAGGAATTCGGCCCGACGCGGTAGTGCTTTCCGTTGGCGGTGGCGGCCTCATGTCCGGTGTGCATGAAGGGTTGCGTAGAAACGGCCTTGATGATGTGCCGATCTATGCTGCGGAAACGGAAGGCATGGCATCGTTCAATGCCGCGCAGAAAGCGGGCAAGCCCGTGGAACTTTCCGCTGTCACCGGAGTTGCCACGTCACTGGGTGCAAGACAGGTTTGCCAACATGCTTTCGAGGTGTCTGAGGAAAGAACGATCAAGTCAGTTGTTGTTACCGATCAAGAAGCCGTGGAAGCAAGTCTCGCGTTCCTGGATGATCATCGCATGCTGGTGGAGCCGGCCTGCGGGGCAGCGCTGGCACTGCTTTACGGCAAAAAGTTCGACGCTTCAAAATACGACAATGTGCTGGCAATCATATGTGGCGGTTCCACTGCAACTGCGACGTCACTTCAGAATTTTGATAAATAAAACAGATGTTTGATGGGTTGTTTTGAATCAGTTGAGTAGTGGGTGTCAAGCAACGTGCAACTCATCGAGATCGCAATCTGACCACCTCTCTTATGTCAAGTTTGCTTTCGGACACCCTAGCTTGATCAAAATTTGAAGCCATGCGATACCAAGACTTCGTGTTACTGGCGAGTTAAGATGGAGCACCATCGGGAAACACGATAAATGTGTGCCGTTCGCCTGGGCAATATCAACCCACATGATGGATCCCACTATGACGTCTTTATTTATTCTCCTTGGTATTCTTAGTCCACTTCTCTTAGGCGCAATGAGCCCTGGCCCAAGTTTCGTTCTTGTGTCTCGTCTTGCAGTTACAGGCTCCCGTCTCAGCGGCATCGGAGCTGCTCTGGGAATGGGGGCGGGAGGCGCAATTTTTGCGTCCCTAGCCCTTTTCGGACTGATAGCTTTGTTGCAACAAGTAGAGTGGCTGTTTCTTACACTCAAGATTGTCGGTGGTGTTTATCTGGTTTATCTGGGGATACGCATTTGGCGGAGTGCTACCGAGCCCTTAGAACTAACCGGCAATGGTTCTGGTTCAGCCTCGCGGTCCTCCGTATCAATGACAAAATCGTTTTGGCTCGGTCTGACTACACAGATCGCCAATCCCAAAACCGCAATAGTCTATGCGAGCATTTTTGCGGCTCTCTTGCCTGCAGATCCAGACACCGCACTGCTGATACTTCTTCCGCCAGCAATCTTCCTGGTTGAAGCGGGTTGGTACACGATTGTCGCCGTTATTTTCTCTGCCCCGGTTCCGCAACGCGCCTACATTCGATCAAAAGGCATATTTGATCGCATCGCTGGTGCTGTGCTCGGTGGATTAGGAATAAGACTAATCTTTGAAAAGACCTGATGAAGGTTAAGTCTAAGACTTCGCACTGGATGGTTATTGTATATCTCCATTCATTTATGGTGCTTCTTGTTGCTCAACCCCAACACAACAACCAAAAGCCGGGTCACTACCAACAGCAACCCGGCTCATTGTGGTGAGCTTCAAATGGCTTCATCCAGCACTATTTGCGTGCAACCAGATCAACCAAGGTTCGGCCTTTGCCATTGGCGAACTTTCCGTATTTGAAGGTCACTTTTCTGATCCAGCGGTTGGAGCCATTCAGATCGATGACCCGGGTTCTGCCACCTTGCGGGATAAATACCCTGATGGGCACATCCTGAACCCTGCCATTGCGGTAATGCACTTTCACATCATAGACCAGGAGTGAATTTCCCCGG
>CAWUJF010000333.1:0-4409 GCA_963922405.1 uncultured Hyphomicrobiales bacterium
CAATAGGGGGTTTTTCTATATGGGAATTTGAAAAGTCTACCGCACACCGGATTGTCTTCAAATCGAAACTTTTCTGAAACAATTGAAGCACTTAAGCCCTCCAAACGAAGTCAGAATGAAACAAACGTGGAGCAAATTGTTCTTTGTAAACTGAAACCTCTCTAAGATAGGAGAACAAAAAATGACACGTAAAATTATTACCACTCTTGCATTGGTAGCAAGCATCATGGCAACCGTTTCTGTAGCTGAAGCTGGAGGCAAGAAAAAAGGTCGCCACTTTCATGGACACCACTATCACGGCCAAGTTTGGCATGATTATCGTCCATACCACGGCTGCCGTCATTTTCTCAAAAAAGCTAGATACACAGGTTCACCTTACTGGTTCAACAAGTATCGTCGCTGCATTGGCTACTACTACTAATACCAGGAAACCCAAGAATTCTAATAGGGATAGCTATCATATAGTTATCCCTGTCTTTTTGCAGAAACTGCTAAACCCGTATTCCTCTTTTTACTCCGTATTAGTGAAAAGTAGCACCAATCCCTGAAAGGAAATCTCCATGATCGTTCGTATTTGGCAAGGTTGGACTAGCCATGAAAATGCAGATGAATATGAGCGTCTGCTGACCACTAAAATTATCCCCGAAATCCGCTCAAAAAAAAATTCAAGGACTATGAGAAATTGAAGTGTTGCGTCGCGAGGCAGACGAAGAAATTGAGTTCATGACGATATACTACTTTGAAAGTATTGAAGACATTAAAAAGATGGCAGGTATTGATCCAGAGCGAGCTTACGTTCCTGAAAGCGCAAGGAAGCTACTGAAGCGTTTTGAAGATACTGCCAGGCATTTTGAGAAAAGATACTAATGCGCAATGAGACTTACTTGAACCGGACGACCGCTGACTTGTTTTAAGCATTGAAAAGGCATGTAAAGCATTATTGGCCTTAGCAAAAAGCCTCAGAATCGGCATTCGGGTCATATTGGCCCATATATGTAAAACCCGCCAATATAGATTGGCGGGTTTTTGCTGGACTGTAACCTAGAGTTCCAGCTTAGAAGTCGCGACGTACAGAAACTTCAAATCCGTCGAAATCTGTACTGATGATGCCTCCGGCTGGAGCACTTCCGACCAGGCCTGAAAGTACGGCTGAACCTGAGCGCTCAATCTCACCTGTGAAGTAAGTAGCCTTAATGTGGAAGCCTGGTGTTGCGGATGGGAACCAGTTAAGACCCACACCGAACTGCTGCGCACTACCTTCATTGAACAGGATGTTTGCTGCTGGTGTTACAAGGTTCAAAGTATTTGTAGTTGCAACACCACCTTCAGCATCCCAGTAGTTCACCCAGAATTCAACTTCATCTGTCAGGTTCATTTGGAACGCTACGCCCCAAATTTCTTCAGGGTTTTCCAGCTGCTGTGCAGTGTGAACATAGTCGGTGTTGTAGTCACCGTCGTTCATGTACCAACCTTGAATGAAACCACCAGGAACAAATTCTGAAAGATCAAGGTTTGCAGATACTTTATATGCCCAACCGCCAGTATCAGTAATACCGCCAAGGGTTACTTCTGGAGCAAGTGAGTCATGAACTGCTGTAAATGCAATAGAACCGAAATCAGCAGAGTAGTTGAAACCAGCGTAGAAGTTTGCACGACCATCGGTACCACCATTGTTGGTTACGTTACCAAAACCGTCACGACCGTATGAGATGCGAGGATCTTCAACACCGACTGTTACAGAAAGGCCATCGCCGGACCATGTGTAGTCGAAGATTGTTGCATCGTCGAAACCGTAGTAGCCATCTGGGTAGAATATACCGGCTGCGTTAGATGCAACTGATTCTGCATTGACTGCACCAAATCCATGATTTGATGACCAATAGTTAGCACCAGCAAAGCCTGCACGGAAACCGGCAAGTGAGATAAGTGCAACATCCATGTCCACGTCCACGTCTACGTTGGACTGACCGCCCTCAAGACGGTATAGAGCACGAAGGGTACCAAATTCAGTCTCGTTACGAGTGTCCACATTCAAACGAGCGCGTTGGCCCCAAAGCGTAAAGTTAGCTTCCTGACTTGGAAACACTACGGTGAGGGTATCGGTGACGACGATGTCATCGAGATAAGCTTTCTCGTAGGCTGAACGAACAAAACCGCCTAAACGGATACAGGTCTCAGTACCTGGAATGAAAAAGAACCCGGAACCGTAAGCATCACAAACACGAACGTATTCTACGGGCTCTGGCTCGACGACAATAGCGTCAGCTGCTTGAGCGCCAGACACAGCTACCATCGCAGCTGCTGAGCCAAGGAGGAATGATTTAATAGTCATGATTTATCCTGTCATAGTTGGGGCGAAACTATGTCTAAAACGTAGCCTCCTCTTTAATATACGTCCAATCACACGTTTCACCTTTAAGCGGAAAACTGTTGGTTTCACTGGGATTGTGGCATCCATGCAACAAATATCTGTACAACAACGATGTTAAATGAAGTTCCAGTCTCGTGTCCTGCCCTTAGCTTTATGAGTATCAAACCGATCTGGTTTGGCTTTTTGTTTCGATTTACCTCTGTTCTAGGCAGATTATGTACGCTGAAAGCTCGAAGCTAAACTTTGCTGCCCCACCCTTTCTGAGAGTTCAAATCTAATTCACGGATGTGTGCGTGTGACTTCCGTCACTGGCGTCCAATGCACGCAAATCTTATATGAGATATGGGAGGACAAAACACTGAGAAGGATTTCAACAGTGCCCGAAGACAACGCATCAAACAAAACTTCCGCACGCCCAAAAGTAGTCATCATCGGAGCAGGATTTGGCGGTTTATCAGCTGCAAAACGCTTGGAAAAAACCGATGTTGATATCACCGTGCTTGATCGCCGAAATTATCATCTATTCCAGCCATTACTCTATCAGGTGGCAACTGCGGATTTATCACCTGCGCACGTGGCTTGGCCGATCCGCGGCATATTTGCAAAGCAGAAGAATGTGAATGTTGCCCTTTGTGAAGTCCTGGATGTGGACTTGAAAAACAAGCGTGTGATCGGGGATACAGGTAATTTCGAGTATGATTATCTTATTGTCGCCAATGGTTCGCGGCACTCTTATTTTGGTAATGACCATTGGGAAGAGCATGCACCTGGTTTAAAAAGAATTATAGATGCGACAGAGATCCGCAAACGCGTGCTGATGGCATTTGAACGGGCTGAAATTGCTAAAACTGAAGCGGATCAAAACCGGGAAATGACCTTCGTTATTGTTGGTGGTGGACCCACCGGGGTAGAGATGGCGGGAGCCATTGCAGAACTGGCACGTTTCACACTTGCCTCTGACTTTCGAAACATATCCTCTCGTGATGCTCGCATCATTCTCGTTGAAGCTGGTGATACTCTTTTACGTGGCTTTCCATCCAAACTCTGCAATCATGCCCGAACTACCCTGGAAAAACTGGGAGTTGAAGTACAATTGGAAAGCCGGGTGTCAGACGTTACTAACGAGGGTGCAGTCATCAATGATGAGTTTCTACCTGCGGCAACAGTTATTTGGGGTGCAGGTGTGGAAGTAAAAAATGCACGGCGCTGGCTCAAGGTAGAAACAGACCGAAGTGGGCGAATCCCGGTTGGTTCTGATCTTTCTCTAGAAGGCGAGGACAGCGTTTTTATTATCGGAGACGCTGCCAAAGTGTCATGGAAAGAAGGTATGGACGTCCCTGGTATTGCGCCTGCCGCCAAACAGATGGGGAAGTATGTGGGTCAGCTCATTTCTCTTAAAGTAAATGGAAAAGCGCTTCCTGCAGCGTTTACGTACAAACATATGGGCAGCCTTGCAACTATAGGCCGTCATTCGGCGGTAATTGATTTCGGCAAATGGCACATGACCGGCTTTCTTGCTTGGTGGTTATGGGGGATTGCTCATATTTATTTTCTGATTGGTGTGCGATCACCAGTATTGGTTGCTGCCAACTGGCTGTGGTCTTATCTAACCTATTCAAAGGGTGCGCGATTAATTACGCATTTGCGGACAACTCACGTCCGCAAAAGCGGTTGAGTGCGGTGCTAGTCTGAATGGGTTTCTTTGATAATTTCTGCAGCCCGTTCAGCGACCATCATAACCGTATTGCATATGTTAACGGTGACCATATCAGGAAAGACCGAAGCATCGGCAATTCTCAATCCGGCAAGCCCTTTCACTGCAAGGTCAGGTCCGACTACCGTTTCTGCATTTCGTAAGTCACCCATGCGACATGTACCAGCGGGATGGTAGACCGTTTCACAGGTCTCGCGTATGTATGAAAAAAGTTCATCATCATTGGTGACGTCAATTCCAGGAGAGATTTCCCGTTTGAGAAACGGTGAAAGACTTTGTGTTTCCGCAAGCTGACGTGCAAATCTCAGTCCACCGATAAGTGTT
>CAWUJF010000334.1:0-4402 GCA_963922405.1 uncultured Hyphomicrobiales bacterium
TTAAAGACAAAATTGATACCCAACACGAAGGACATTCCCATGAACACTAAAACCTTTTTTGCAGCACCCATGCTCTTGACTCTGGTTAACCCGGCCATGGCCCATACGGGCGACCATTCAACCGTCGCAGTTTCAGAAATTGCAAGCCACTTGCTTCAGTCACCGGTTCACATCGGTCTGATTGCGGCCGCGTTTGTGAGTGTTGTGGGGCTGGCAGTGCTCTTCAGAGCCCGAAAGCACAAGCGATAGGTTTATCTGGCATAGCTGCAGTTTCGTCAGTCAATTTTGTTTGTGACCGCGAACAGCACGGTATATGACAAATACAGATACCGGCAGAGCAATTCTCCCGGTATCTGTGCAAACGGGCTTGAAACTTAATGGCAATTATATGTACTGTGATCCGGGGCTAAGTTTGGCTGCTATGCCGGAATAGTGATGAGATTGTATTATGGTAGAACAAACATTGTTCGAGAAATACGGCGGCTTCTCTCAGGTCAGCAAGATAGTCTTTGCGCTGTATGACACGCTGCTCGACAACGATGAAATCGGCCCCTTTTTTGATGATGTGGACATGTCGAGGGTGGTTGACCATCAAACCAAGTTCATCGCTTCGCTGCTTGGAGGTCCCGCTTCATACTCAGACAACCAACTGCGTCAATTGCATTCTCACATTGAAGTCAATGACAAGCAGTTTGATGAGCTTGAAACCGTCCTGCGCGATACCCTGACCGAATACAACATCGAACCCAAAGACATCGACCGCGTGGTCGCTGAGTTCGAAAAGCGTCGTTCGCTGATTGTCGGGTAAGGCATGTCAATCGAAGACATAAACGAACAGCTTCTGCGCGCAATCGGCGTAGGCGTGGCTTTGCTTGACCGCAAGACACTCGAATTCGGATTTTATAACGACACATTCGAAGAATGGTTTGCCAGTGAAAACCCGCTGACAAGCCTTACGGATTTGTTTGAAACACTTGACCTTGATGCCATGAAGCAGAACCTTGATGACCAGGGTCGCTACACGGTTGAAATCCGGTTCAAGAAAAAACGACGCACTCTGGTAATTGCCCTGGATTTCACAGCTGCAGAAGAGGGTGGGCAGGATATCCTTGTTCTGGTCTGTCAGAACATCACACGCATCAAAGAGTTAGAGTCCATGATCGATTCTTATTCCATGATGGTCGAGCGTAACACCCGTGAACTCAAGCGTGAGAAAGAACAGGTTGAAAAGCTCCTGCTCAATATCATGCCGAGATCGGTCTATGAAGAGTACAAGACCTTCGGTGTGGTAACGCCTCAGCTTTACGAACCGGTCTCGATTCTGATGCTGGATTTCGTGGGCTTCACAGACATGGTGGCTTCAAAAGACCCGAGCGTGACCGTCACAGAGCTGAATGACATTTACAGCGCCTTTGATCGCATCGGTGAGCAATATGGTTGTGAACGCATCAAGACCATAGGTGATGCATATATTGCCGTTGCCGGACTTCCTGATCCCACACCGGATCATGCAAAGGCAGTTGCCAATGCGGCAATCCGCTTCATCCGCTATCTCAAACGGCGCAATATGAGCCATCCCCACAAGTGGCAGGGCCGCATTGGACTTTCCACCGGTTCGGTTGTGGGTTCGGTCGTTGGGATCCAGAAATATGTTTACGACATATTCGGCCCGGCGGTTAATCTGGCTTCCAGATTGCAGGAATTTTCAGATCCCATGCAGATAACTGTGCAGGATGAAATGGCAAAAATCCTGCGTGAACAGTTCGAGCTGGAAAACATGGGCGAGAAATCAATTCGTGGCTTTGGCGAAATGAACGTCTGGAAACTGCTCGACAGTTCCTTGAGCTAAGGGTTTTTCATTCACGCAGTTTTGTGTTTTGTAACGGCGCTGCGTTTGTCTGTCGGAAAAGTACTGATTTTCAAGTTGAACAAAAACGTGGGGCTTAGACTTTAGCGAATGCGGTGGGATGAATGAATAGATGGGTTTTTAGCTTTGCTTCAGGCATATTCGGAACAGTAATATTCATCCTTATGGTGGTTGACATTGTTCAGATTTTTCCGACTTTCAGTCTGTCCAATATCCTCGATGAATATTCAAAATTTGATCCTTTATACATTCTGATAATCGTTTTTTTGTTCTACATAGCGATTGGATGTCTGATCACGCATCTATTTTTTAAGAGATATCAAAAAAAATAGAAAAACTTATCCCCGCCTTTCCGGGTGCCCTTATTATTCGTCTATCGCCTGTTCATTGAACCCGCCGTGAATTGACACACCACACAGGGTTTACTGCAAACTCAGTTTGGCCACCGAAGTTAAGCTTGAACAGGGAGTGAAGGGAAAGGTCTCGTTTATCGGAAACGATTGGCGCTCTCCTTCCTTCACCGGGCTGCTCTTATTGAGCACCACGACGATCAAGCAATGAAAACTGCACCCAAAAGAGCAGCCCGTTGTTTGTAGGAATATGCACATCTAAACCACTGTGCCGAAAGGCTCGAGTGAATAATCTGCTTTGCTCGTTGATGCCCAATATGTGGTTTCCTGAATATTAGACTATCTTAGGCTCTGTATATATGTTTGCAGATGCGCTTTACTGATGCGCATTAAAAGGACATCTAAACAGGGAGGTTAGATATCAGAAGCATGGAAGATAATTCTGAAAGAGAAATTTCTGAAAGGCTTCAAACTCTCGAGGAAAAAGTCGATAGCAAGCAAAGCCGGTCATTCATAACCACATTGATATTGGCATTTCTACCGGTGTGCTTTGGTCTGTATCAGTTTCATCTGTCAAATGAGTACAAAAAGGAAGACAGTCAGACACGGGCATTGCTGGCTGCTCTTGAGGGGGAAACACCTTCAGAAATATGCGGTAACTTGAGTTTGTTAGTCGAGGGTGGACTTGTGACAGAAGGGCGTCTCAGTGCCACGAAAACATTGATTTCCAAAATCACAGAAAGAGACAGCCAAATACTTGATGGAGGCATAGACAAATTTGATTGCCTGCCGAGAATTGTCCCGCAAGGAACAGAACTTGCATCCAATCAGTACATCCCACCAGAGGTTTCTCTGAACGTCAGCGCCCCACCTGCTGATGGTAATTGCAATTTTGATGAATTCGAAATAAGGCACACAGCCGATCATGACTCAACTGTCATTCAGGACATTGAAGAATACTTGAAATCAGAAAACCTTCCGTTTTCGACCTTTTCGGAAAATTTGGATGCGAAAGAGGCGGACGCCTATTCTGGTCAGATCTGGTTTTACTACCCGGCCGCAAGGCCCTGTGCTCAATACGTTTTGGATGGGTTGAAGGCAAAGGGTCTTGATTTGAAGCTTCGTTATTATACGCGTGCGAAGCTTCCACTAAATCTGCCAATCAGAATTTGGCCAGGGGGCAAGACATAATCAAATAGGGCAAGTTCGATTGATGATGGAGTGTATCCTGGACTTCCACACAGAGCATCGGCTTGGTCCATCATTTGACTAACCGTGCTTTTAAATACAATGGGCGCCAAATTGGCGCCCACTTGTTTGGGGTCTTTACCAAATTACACTTCGGCCCAACCACCATCTACACTAAGATCGATCGCCGTTACATAGGAACTCTCGTTACTTGCCAGATAGACCGCTGCGTTGGCAATTTCAGCTGGTTGCCCAGCACGGCCCAGGGGCGCTCCTTTGCCTGCCATTTCCTCAAATTGGCCGTAAGCACCTTCACCGACATTCGAATTCGAGAAGAATTTCGTTGGCACAATACCCGGACTAAGGGAATTTACGCGAATTCCAGACCCGCCAAGTTCTGTCGCCATAGTTCTTGCAAATGAACGTACAGCTGCCTTGCTGGCAAAGTACAACGAACCGCCAGGAGCACCCTTACCATGTACTGCGGATGCTGTGAGAATGATCGAACTGCCTTTTTTCATCAAAGGAAGAATTTTCTGAACCGTAAAAAATACACCTTTTACATTCAGATCAAATTGATGAGCATACGCGTCCTCATCCACATCGGAAATTGGTGCAAAAACACCGTTGCCAGCATTTGCGAACAATACGTCAACGGTTCCGAAAATTTCGCCAGCTGTTTCTGCAAGTTTTGAAAGATCTTCAAGATTGCTTGAATCAGCTACCACGCCAGATGCCATGGAACCAAGCTCGGATAGTGCGGTATCGATCTTGTCTTGGCTGCGTCCGGTAATCAAAACACGCGCACCTTCCTTGATAAAATGCTTTGCGGTTTCCAATCCAATGCCAGTGGTCCCACCGGTAATAATGGCGGTTTTGTTTTCAAGTCTGTTAGTCATTTTTGTCTCCTTTGTTTCGAACGGGTGAACTATTTCACCGTCTGCTGCTTGGACAATACGGAGATAACAATTCTGAAATGCGAGAAAAACAGGGATTT
>CAWUJF010000335.1:0-4384 GCA_963922405.1 uncultured Hyphomicrobiales bacterium
CAGCCCCCGCCACCTCCTGGAAATATGCAGGCGAAACGACAAAATCGCTCGGACACCAATGCACAAGCGAAGCTGGATGATGCGTATTGATCAAGCTTGCAAGCTTAACGGCAAACTCCATCATACCTTGCGCTTCTTCCCATTGTGTAATCAAGGTTTCAGGTCTGGGCTCCTCCCCCGGCTGACCTTTGGCAATAGTCACAAAACTGTTTGCCGTGTGGTTTGCAACAATGCTCTGCGCTTCTGGAAATACTGATTGAACAAATGGCTGCATCAGGGCCTGAGAAAATCCCTCCGGCGCAAGCGCTTGCTCGTTCTGACTGACCATGATGCGGTACTCACCGGCCATCACATGCACATCTTTTTCGGTAGAAGATGGTAATGGCTGCAGATTACCCTCAAACCCCATTCCGCGAGCTATTTCCTCGATACGGTCAAATATAATTTCCCCTGATAATGGTGCGAAGTTCTCATGCAATAATGCGCATTCAACAGCATCAAGAGCAGCAATTTCCATAGTCAATCTCCATTCAATTGCGCAGACTCTAAACAAATATGGTTAACAGGGGGCAAATATTTGTGCGTTTCACTGCGAAAAGTTAAACTGAGTTAACAAATATGATAGCAGGTTGATAAACTTGGAATTTACATTCTAAACTTATGTTTTTAAAGCGTTTTTGTATAATAAATTGCCCGCCAGAAGCCTCCCTTACCCAAAATTTTTGACGAAAAATCAAGAATTAGGACAGGTTAATTTTCATCCACGAGAAATTTACTGAACGCTAACCTGAAAGCAGTACAATCCGGCTGTTAGATTAAAGAGGGTGAACTTGTGGGACTGAGCCAGATATGATGAGCAACAGTGCAGAACTAAGTGTTGTCGAAACAGAAAAACGCCCAACCAAGCGTAAGAACAATCGCTTGCGTTGCAGTTTCCGCGCAAAATTGCATTTGAAGGACACCTTTATCTGCGATGCGGTCATCAAAGACATCTCACAGAGCGGCATGCTCTTATATGTCCCCTCCTCAAGCTGGATTCCATCCGTATTTCAGGTGCATTGCAAACAGTATGAAGGCGGCGTTTCAGTACGACGTGTTTGGTACAGCAACAATCATCTGGGTGTAAAGTTCACGCACGGAAAACCCAAAGGTGCTGAAACAGATTAATATTCGATCCCGACCTGGGCTTTTACACCGGAGCGGAACGGGTGCTTCACCATTTCCATTTCGGTAACAAGATCTGCAAACTCAATCAGTTCGTCTTTCGCGTTGCGACCGGTAATAATCACATGCTTCATTTCCGGTTTGGATTTTAGCGTTTCGATGATGTCATTCACATCGAGGTAATCATAGCGCAGCACAATATTGAGTTCGTCACACAGAACCATATCAAGTTTTTCATCCATGATCATTGCCTTTGCCTTTTCCCAGGCTGATGTTGCCGCATCAATGTCACGCTGACGGTCCTGGGTTTCCCAGGTAAACCCCTCTCCCATGGTCGCCATTTCAACCTGGTCATCAAACTTTTCAAGAACGGCCCGCTCACCGGTTCCCCATTTACCCTTCACGAACTGGACTACCCCCACTCGCATTCCATTTCCCAGCGCGCGGAACACCATACCAAAGGCCGCAGTGGATTTACCCTTACCCTTGCCCGTGTGAATAATGGTCAGACCCTTCTCAATCGTCTTTGTCGCGATGATCTTGTCACGTGCAGCCTTTTTCTTCTTCATCTTCTCGGCATGACGGGCATTGAGTTCTTCCTCGGACATGTTTTTGATACGATCAGATTTTTCAGCCATTTTAGTATTCCTCAATGTTTTTATTCAGCACCGGTTTCCCGGCGCATCTGATGTGCAGCGACTCATTCGTCGTCAAGCGCACTGCCTTTATGCCTTCGCAACTCATCATCCACGCGAAACCAGGGGAGCTGCTCCTCACAATGAACATGTTCCATTGGCGTCATTTTTTCAGGAAAATCCAGAGTCATGGTGTAAAGCTGGAGTTCGCCAGGTCGTGAGCTGATCATATAGCTGATCGGCGTACCGCATACCTTGCAAAATGTCCGCTCCACTTCAGGTGATGACTTGTAAACGCCAAGACTATCTCCATGAAACATGGCGTCTTTTTCCCAGAAACACGTGAAGCTAGCCACGGGAGATGAAGTGTGCCGTCTACAGCTTTCGCAATGGCAATATCCAGTCCACAACAGTTCACCCTTCACGGAGTAACGTACAGCACCGCAAAGGCATCCACCATCTGCTGTGATAACCGTCATGATGATCTCCCTGCCAACTCTTCAAGACTGAACTTTGCAGAGTTTGATTTCGGTGTCCACATCCCCCGTTCAATCGCTTCAAGAAAACGGTCTGCCATTTCTTTCAAGGCTTCCGGATTTTTCTCTTTCAGAAATTCAAGCACGGTTTCATCGGACAAATAGGCATTGTGAAGAATCTCGAAATGATGTTCACCCACAGCACCCGTGGTCGCTGAAAAGGCGAACATGTAGTCAAGCGTCGCCGCCATTTCAAACGCACCCTTATAGCCGTGGCGCATCACACCTTCGATCCATTTCGGATTGGCTGCTCGTGCCCTCACCACGCGCCCGATTTCCTCTTCCAATGCACGGACCACAGGCTTTTCAGGTCGCGAGTGATCATTGTGATAAACCGATGGACGATTGCCACCCGACTGTTCAACCGCAGCAGTCATACCACCTTCAAACTGGTAGTAGTCATCGGAATCCAGCAGATCATGTTCGCGGTTATCCTGATTATGGATCACAGCTTCAATGCCTGAAAGCCGTTCCACGAAACTGGATCTGTCAGCCAGTCCCTCTTCCTTCTGGCCATAAGCATATGAGCCCCAAGTGAGGTAAGCTTCCGCCAGATCGCTGCGGTTTTCCCATCCCTTCTCATCGATCAGCGCCTGCAAGCCCGCACCATAAGCCCCTGGTTTTGAACCGAAAATCCGGAAACCAGCACGTCTGGTAGCGTCTTCGAACGCAACCCCTTCCTCCAGTAGCCGTTTCTGTTCATCCCCCATCCGCTTGGCAATAGGGTTATCACGCGGGTCCTCTTCAAGTGAACCAATCGCTCGAAGCGCTTTATCAAGCAACTCAATCTGAGATGGAAAAGCATCTCGGAAAAACCCGGAAATCCGAAGCGTCACATCAACCCTCGGCCTGCCCAGTTCAGCAAGCGTTATCACTTCGAATCCGGTCACGCGGCGGGAGATGTTATCCCATTTGGGCTTCGCACCAATAAGCGCTAACGCTTGGGCAATATCATCGCCGCCAGTTCGCATGTTGGAGGTACCCCAGGCAGATAGCCCAAACGATGTGGGCCATTCTCCGTGATCCTGTCTGAACCGCTTAATGAGCAGTTCTGCGGATTTTCGCCCCAGTTCCCATGCAGCCGGTGTGGGAACTGCTCTACTATCCACCGAAAAGAAGTTTCGCCCGGTCGGCAGCACATCAAGCCTACCGCGCGTGGGTGCACCGGAAGGACCCGGTAAAACGAACTTTCCCTGAAGTCCGGTCAGAACAGTCTCAATCTCTCGTTTTCCGCAATCACGAACCGCCGGTTCGACCACGCTCGCAATGTTATTCAGCACTTCTTTCGTACCGTTCCAATCATCGGGACAATCCGTAAGTCCGTTGATCAACCGTGTTGCGAGGATTTCAATGCGCTCGACCGTATCACCGCAGGTCCTCCAAGGGTCGTCGGAAACGGCCTGGAGCAGCTCAGGTCTCGCATTTTCCCACTTTGCAGCCATGTCACAATCAAGCGGGTCAAAATCAAGCGCCAGGTCACTGGCAATGGCCCTTTGCAGGCTCTGATCAGCTCCCTCGCCGTCGCCCCGTGGCACCCGAACCAGCGCAGTGATGAGGTCATCATATAGTCGGCCTTCCGGTGATGTGCCAAACACATGCAGCCCATCGCGAATTTGCATTTCCTTGAGTTCGCACAGATAACCATCAAGCTTTTCAAGCTTCATATCATCCCGGTCGCCTGAACTGATGCCCGCATCCTTATCAAGCCCGATGTCTTCAATGAGCTCCAGAATTTGCTTCTTCAAAAGTTTCAACCGTCTCGGGTCGTTTCCACTCGCCTCGTAATATTCGTCAACCAATGCTTCCAGATCGCGCAAGGGTCCATAGCTTTCAGCCCGTGTGAGCGGAGGTGTGAGATGATCGATGATTACCGAGGACAAACGCCGTTTCGCCTGCGTGCCTTCTCCAGGATCATTCACGATAAAAGGATAGAAATTTGGAACCGCTCCCATCACCGCTTCCGGGTAACAGGTCTCGCTCAACGACAGTGCTTTTCCCGGCAACCACTCCAGATTGCCATGCTTGCCGAAATGGACGACGGCGTCCGCT
>CAWUJF010000336.1:0-4381 GCA_963922405.1 uncultured Hyphomicrobiales bacterium
TTTCGGTACCAAGTTTGAAGTGGATCGGCATGAGGAAATCGGCATAACCCATATGCGTTTAATAAACAGAGAGCGCAGCTTGCCCATAGGTGCTTTTTTGAACCCTGATGATCGAGAGAGTTTCGCACTTGCGTTTGGAAATGCACTTAATCGCGCAAAAAATTAATCAGTCGCAAGTTTCGGGTGGTTCTGTTCTCTGTGGGGTTATATCTTCACAGCATGAAACACGAACTACACAATCCAAAAGCCATGCGCTATGGCGGTCACATTCTGGAAGCAGACCCTCAGAAAGACGGGGATTATGCTCTGGTTAGACAGGCCATAGAATATCTTTCACTAAACTGGCAGGAACAGCCCTCTCTGAGCGAGTTGTCTGCTCACTTGGGACTGGGTGAAACTGCAACTCAGAAGCTCTTTACGCGTTGGGCAGGTATTTCTCCCAAAGCGTTCAGTCAGGCCGTTACGCTGGATCATGCAAAGAGACTGTTGAGAGATGAAGGACTGCCGTTACTTGAAACCAGTTTTGAGCTGGGTTTGTCATCCCCGTCACGATTACACGATCTGTTCGTCACTCACGAAGCCATGTCACCCGGCATATGGAAAGAAAAAGGTGGCGGCCTCACGATCTCCTACGGTTTTCAACTTTGCCCGTTTGGCCAGGCTCTTATTATGGCAGTGGATGAAGGTAGCCATCCAAAACTAGTGGGCCTTGCCTTCTGCGATTCGGGGGAAGAAAAACTCGCGCTGGAGGACATGAAAAGCCGTTGGCCTAATGCAAGTTACGTGGAGAATGATAGTCTTACCCGACACATGGCTGAGCGCATTTTCAATCCGGGTAACTGGGATCCCGAAACGCCATTACGCGTTACGTTAATCGGCACCGATTTCCAGATCAGAGTATGGGATACGCTTCTGGGAATCCCATTGGGGCAAGCCAAAACCTACAGCGATATTGCCGAAGCAATTGAAAATCCGAAGGCGGTGAGAGCTGTTGGTGCGGCAGTCGGCCGGAATCCGATTTCCTTTGTAGTCCCCTGCCACCGAGCGCTTGGCAAATCCGGTGCCTTAACGGGCTATCACTGGGGTTTAACACGGAAAAGGGCAATGCTGGGCTGGGAAGCTGGTGTTTGCCACTGAGTCAGCCAATTTTTATTGTGACTGATCCTCTTGCAACAGGCTTGTTTTCGTCATTCTGCCAGCAGATAACATCTACTATGGACAAGCGTTTGCTTTGTCTTGCGATAACCGCTTCTGCGTGTACATCCACATCTGTGGTTACGCGCAGATAGTCCACAGTGCTTGTGGAAACAGTAAGAGGCACATCAGGTCCTACTGCCTTTCTTGTTTCTGCTTCAGCACATATCTCAATCATTGAGGCACTGACACCCCCATGTACTGAGCGTAGCCACGGGTTGCCAATATGCCGATCATCAAAGGTCAGTTGATATCTGCCTGGGCCTTCCGCCTGCTCTATCCTGAGCCAGGTGGCGATGTTGGAACCAAGAATATCAAGCATTATCTTCGCGCCTTTTAGACGTGGTTCCGATCATAAAGGTGCCAATTGCGCTAGCAATGAGTTCCCGTTCCTCACCTGCCAGAATTTTTCCGTTCACATACGCGATTTCATTTTCGTCACCTTCGTAGTAAGCCTCACAGGTGACCTTCTCACCAGCTTTCATACGCTTTAAATGATTGCAGGTCAGTTTTATGGTAGCGATTGGCATCATTTTTTCCAATTCACCCAGCACGCAGGATCCCATTACTGTGTCCAGAAGAAGGCTGGCGAAGCCGCTATGGACGTAAACACCATCACAGTCAGTAAAGCTTTCCGGTGCAATTCCTCTCACCGTCAACATCCCGTCGACCGCGGCATCAAATTTGATCTCGAGGTTTTTCATCAATGGATGATCTGCTGAGAAGAGCATTTCTGCTGGATGTTTCATAAGGACTACGTATCCAGTTCCACAATTTCTTTACTGGCAACGGTTGTGTCAGCATTGAGTTTGTAAATTAATGGTACACCGGTTGCTAAATTCAAACTGGTAATGGTTTCAGTCGTCATACGGTCCAGAACCATAACCAGTGAACGCAATGAATTGCCATGTGCGGCCACGAGCACAGTGTTGCCAGCCATAACACGTGGCAAAATCTCGTTCATGTAATAGGGCCAGACGCGTGCACCGGTGTCTTTCAGACTTTCGCCTTCATCACCCGGGGGAGGAGTATCATAGGAACGGCGCCAAATGTGGACCTGTTCCTCTCCCCATTTTGCTCTTGCGTCGTCTTTGTTTAGCCCAGCAAGATCACCGTAGTTGCGTTCATTCAGCGCTTGGTCATGAATGGTTTCCAGATCAGACTGACCCACACCATCCAAAATATGCTGGCAAGTTTTTTCAGCTCTCTGAAGCACGCTGGTGAAGGCGATATCGAAACTCATTTCCCGTTCCGCCAGGGCTTGGCCAGCAGCTTTGGCCTCAGCGTGTCCCTGTTCTGTGAGGTCCGGGTTGCGCCAGCCAGTAAACAGATTTTTGAGGTTCCATTCGCTCTGTCCATGACGGACCAGGACAAGGGTTCTTTCCATAATAAAGTTCCGAAAAATGTTTTTGCGTTTTCTAAAGTCCCAGTACATCGCGCATGGAATAAAGTCCATGTGGTTTTCCATGCACCCACAGCGCAGCCCTAATGGCTCCGGATGCAAACAAGGAACGATCTTGTGCTGAGTGCGAGAGTTCAATGCGCTCACCATTGCCAGCGAATATAACCGTGTGCTCACCAATCACTGATCCGCCTCGCAGGGTAGCAAAACCAATTGTACCGTCATCACGGGCGCCTGTGATGCCGTCTCGTGTGCGTACTGAATTTTCTGCCAGATCGATTTCTCTACCTTTCGCGGCTGCGTCTCCTAGAAGAAGCGCTGTTCCTGATGGGGCATCCACTTTGTGTTTGTGATGCATTTCCAGGACTTCAATATCAAATGCAGCTGATGGCAGAGCTTTTGCTGCTTGTTCAACAAGGGCAGCCAACAGGTTAACTCCAAGACTCATATTACCGGATTTCAGGATCGTCGCATCTTTTGCGCTTTTGGCGATTTCAGCTTCCTGTTCTGCCGTGCATCCCGTTGTCCCGATAATCTGGGCACATTTGGTTCCTGCAAGTCTTTTTGAGAGTGCTATAGAAGCGTCTGGAGCTGTGAAATCAATTATCCCATCGCAATTTGCAATTGCTCCATCGATATCAGTGGAGATTTCTATTCCGTTGTTACCAATGCCGGAAGTCAGGCCGCTATCTTTTCCCAAGGCTGGCGATCCGTCCCGTTCGATTGCAGCAGTTAGCGTTGCACCTTCAGTTTCATCGATTGCCCGTATTAACGCACCGCCCATTCTGCCACCAGCTCCCAAGACGGCAAGTTTCATTTCGCTCATGCTTTCTGTCCTCTTTTAGGTGCCGGTCTTCGTGCTTTTGTGCTTGATTTAACTGACTTTGCCGCTGGCTGTTGATCGCCTATCCCGTGGAGCCTAGCGTAGGTTCCAGTTTTCTTCTTCAGTAGAGAGTCGTGGGTGCCTTGTTGGGTTACCTGACCACTTTCAATCACATAAATTCTGTCAGCATTGCGGATTGTGGAGAGACGGTGGGCAATTACAATTGTAGTTCTGCCTTTTACCAGTTTATCCAGAGCACTTTGAACAAGATGTTCTGATTCATTGTCCAACGCCGATGTGGCTTCATCCAGCAAGAGTATAGGAGCGTCTCTCAGGAATGCTCTAGCAATGGAAATCCGCTGTCTTTGCCCGCCGGAGAGGTTTCCTCCCATCTCGCCTACCATGGTGTCGTAACCCTGCGGTTGATCCAGAATGAATTCATGCGCCTGTGCCAGCTTGGCAGCTTCAAATATTTCTTCATCTGAAGCGTCCGGCCTGCCATATCTGATGTTTTCAAGGATTGAGCCCTCAAACAATATGGGTTGCTGAGACACATAAGCCATCTTGTGGCGAAGGGAGGACGCCTTCAGATTAGAAATATCCTGCCCGTCTATCGTGATGCTTCCACTTTTGAGATCGAAGAATCGCTGGGTCAATAATATAAGTGTAGATTTACCTCCGCCTGAAGGTCCGACAAGCGCTGTAGTTTTACCGGCTTGTGCTTTCAGTGAGATGCCATTGAGGATCTGATCCCCTTCTTCGTAAGCAAACTCCACATTTGAGTATTCTACTTCGCCTGTTGTGATCTCAAGTTCGGATGCCTCTTCCTTGTCAGCCTGTCTTGGAGGCATATCAAGAATCTCATAAAGCATTCGAGCGTTTACCAAGGAACGTTCAAAAGCAACACGGAAACTTGCCAGCTTCCGAACTGGCTCATATGCAAGCATGGCAGCAGTCAGGAA
>CAWUJF010000337.1:0-4367 GCA_963922405.1 uncultured Hyphomicrobiales bacterium
AGCAGTGTTCAGCTTAAGTGGAAGATGCGAAGAATCTCCCTGGAACATGCGGTTGCCAACCTGACGTTTTGGATACTGGATCAACAACCGGCGCTGAGCGCGTTCTACGAACACAATCAGGAATACAAGTGCGATAGCAACAACAAGCACCAAAAGCATTGTGGCGGTTGTGATAATGCCCTGCCTGCCCTGCTCTAGTAACTGAGCAATCGCTGAAGGCATTGCGGCAACGATACCCGCAAAGATGATCAAGGATATACCATTACCGATACCACGAGCCGTAATCTGCTCACCAAGCCACATGAGGAACATGGTGCCACCCACCAGCGTCAAAACCGTGGAAAGCTGGAAGAACCAGCCCGGGTTTTGGACAATGCCGGGACTTGATTCAAGCCCAACAGCAATACCAAAAGCCTGTAATGTACCCAATATTACGGTGCCATAGCGCGTATATTGATTGATTGTCTTACGGCCCTGCTCGCCCTCTTTCTTGAGCGCTTCAAGGGAAGGGACAACAGAGGTCATAAGCTGCATGATGATCGACGCGGAGATATACGGCATGATCCCGAGTGCGAAGATCGCTAATCGTTCAACGGCACCTCCGTTAAACACATTCAACAATCCAACAGCGCCTTGGCTTTGTGTATCAAAGGCTTGGGCATATGCCTGGAAATTGATGCCTGGCAAAGGAATATATGTACCCAAACGATAGATAATCAGTGCACCAAGGGTGAACCAAATACGTTTCTTTAGCTCTTCAGCTTTGGAAAATGATGAGAAGTTGAGATTGGCAGCGAGTTGTTCAGCAGCTGATGCCATTTGTGTCTCCCGTGACCCCGATTTTTCGAACCGCAATAATCAGGCTTACTTAGTTGCGGACGTACCGGACATATTCCGGCATTGACAGAAGATAAGGGTTCCGGCGCACAATTGCGAGGCCGGAACCTGAATTTTCAGCAAAAAGTTATGCGTCTTCCCCAGCAGGGGCGGCTTTAGCGGCGAGAATGGTAATCTTGCCACCAGCTTTTTCGATTTTTTCCACTGCTGCTTTCGAAGCACCAGCCACTTCAAATGTTAGTTTTGCAGAGATTTCACCGTCAGAAAGGACGCGTACGCCATCCCATGCACGGCGAATTACACCTGCATCAACAAGTGCTTCTGCAGTAACAGTGTTTTTCGAATCGAGTTTCTTTGCATCAACAGCTGCCTGCAATTTGCCCAGAGAAACCGTAGCGTATTTGCTTGCGAACTGTGTATTGGAGAAGCCTCTTTTTGGAAGACGACGGAAGATTGGCATTTGACCGCCTTCAAATCCGTTGATCGCCACACCTGAACGGGACTTCTGACCCTTTACACCGCGGCCACCTGTCTTGCCTTTACTGGAACCAATACCACGACCCACACGACGGCGAGACTTGGAAGATCCTGCGTTATCTGTAATTTCATTAAGTTTCATATCAACTACTCCTGTTCGCTTACGCGTCTTCCGACACAACGCGAACCATGTGACGCACCTTGCGGATCATGCCGCGTACAGCTGGTGTGTCTTCAAGGGTTGAGCGACGGTTCATTTTGTTTAGTCCCAAACCAATCAGGGTAGCGCGCTGGTCACTTGCGCGACGAAGCGGACTTCCTGTTTGCTGGACAGTAATCGTTTTCTTGTCAGCCATGGTAAACCTCTTAGTCTTCTGAACCAATCAGGTCGCGTCTGCGTTCCTGCAGGGTTGAATATTTAATACCACGTTGGGCTGCAATATCTTTCGGGTGCATCTGGTTTTTAAGTGCATCAAATGTTGCACGAACCATGTTGTAAGCATTTGAAGAACCGAGAGATTTCGCAACAATGTCCTGGATACCAAGGGTCTCGAATACAGCACGCATCGGACCACCGGCAATGATACCAGTACCTGGAGGAGCTGCACGAAGCAGAACCTTACCTGCGCCGTGACGACCCTTCACATCATGGTGCAAAGTACGGCCTGAACGCAATGGTACGAAGGTCATATCGCGCTTGGCAGACTCCGTTGCCTTGCGGATGGCTTCCGGCACCTCACGGGCTTTACCATGACCAAATCCCACGCGACCTTTCTGGTCACCAACTACAACGAGAGCAGCGAAACCAAAACGACGACCACCCTTCACAACTTTCGCAACGCGATTGATGTGAACGAGCTTATCGACGAATTCGCTCTCTCTTTCTTCTCTGTCCCGATTACGGGAATTTTCTCTCTGTGCCATTATCCTAATTCCTTGTTCTTTTCCGGTAGCACTGGATTTCTAAATGAAAATATCCCCGCAACCGGGGATATTTGAATTCTTAGAATTGAAGACCGCCTTCTCGGGCTGCTTCTGCGAGGGCTTTCACGCGGCCATGATAAATGTATGCACCACGATCAAACACGACTTCCTTGACGCCTGCCTTCGTTGCACGCTCGGCTACCATTTTACCGATAGCCTGTGCTGCTGCCACGTCACTGCCCTTGCCGCCCTTGAAATCCTTATCAAGTGTGGAAGCTGAAGCCAGTGTATGGCCGGCATTGTCATCAATTACCTGCGCATAAATATTCTGCGAAGACCGATATACGCTCAAACGTGGACGGCCATTTGCAACTTTCTTGAGCTGACGGCGTACGCGTTGTGCACGACGTTGCTCGGTTGATAGTTTCGTACCCATGATCGGTCGCCTTACTTCTTCTTGCCTTCCTTGCGGAAGATTGTTTCATCTGCGTATTTCACGCCTTTACCCTTATAGGGCTCAGGTGGACGGTAGCTGCGGATTTCTGCTGCCACCTGGCCAACTTTTTGTTTGTCGATGCCTGTCACAACAATTTCAGTTGGTTTCGGGCATGCTACTGAAATACCTTCCGGCACCTTGTAGACCACTTCGTGGGAGAAGCCGAGAGAAAGCTGAATGTCATTACCCTGCATTGCAGCACGATAACCAACACCGTTGATCTCCAGTTTCTTTTCAAAGCCGTCCTTAACACCGGTCATGATGTTTGCAACCATGGTGCGGGACATGCCCCACTTTGAGCGGGCTTCCTTGCTTTGATCGCGTGGATCAACGGAAATCTCACCGTTTTCCATTTTGACAAGCACTTCCTTGTTCACAACGAAGTTCAGCTCACCCTTCGGGCCTTTAGCAGTGACCGTTTGGCCTTCAACAGTAGCTGTAACACCCTCAGGTATCGCTACTGGTTTTTTACCTATACGAGACATTGTTCAATAGCCTCCTTAGAATACCCGGCAAAGGATTTCGCCGCCAACATTCTCGCTGCGAGCCTGATGGTCAGCCATCACGCCTTTTGGAGTTGATAGAATGTTGATACCGAGACCGTTCGCCACGTTCGGGATAGATTTAACTGAAGAGTAAACGCGAAGACCAGGACGGGACACGCGAGAGATCTCACGGATAACTGGTGCACCTTCGTAATACTTCAGTTCAATTTCGATTTCAGATTTGCCGTTATCGTATTCAATTGTTGAATAGTCACGGATATAACCCTCTGATTTCAAAACTTCACACACATTGGCGCGCAGCTTTGAAGCAGGGCTCGAAATCTTGGACTTGTTGCGCATCAAACCGTTGCGGATGCGTGTTAACATGTCACCGAGTGGATCTGTAATACCAGACATGATTTACCCCCTTACCAGCTTGATTTAACAAGGCCAGGAACCTTGCCGTAGTTGCCAAGTTCGCGAAGTGCGATACGTGACATTTTCAGTTTACGATAGTAGCCGCGCGGACGACCTGAAACTTCACAACGGTTGCGTACGCGGATCTTCGATCCATCACGTGGCAGTTCGTTCATTTTCAGTTGTGCCTTGAAACGCTCTTCCATTGGCAATTCACGGTTCATGATGATTGCCTTGAGTGCAGCGCGTTTCTTTGCCTGATTGGCAACTTTTCTTTCGCGGCGTTTGTTCTTTGTAAATGCGCTAACTTTAGCCATTATACTTTCCTTTGTTTCACACTTGCCGTTACTGACGGAACGGGAAGTTGAAGTGGGTCAAAAGAGCCCTTGCTTCATCATCCGTTTTCGCAGTCGTACAAACGATTACGTCCATGCCCCAGATCTGATCTACTTTGTCGTAGTTGATTTCCGGGAACACAATGTGTTCCTTGATGCCCATTGCGAAGTTGCCGCGGCCATCAAAGCTTTTCGGGTTCAAACCGCGGAAGTCACGCACGCGAGGAAGCGCAATTGTGACCAGACGGTCGATAAAATCATACATGCGAGGACCGCGAAGGGTCACTTTTGCACCCAACGGCATGCCTTCACGCACCTTAAAGGTAGCGATAGACTTACGAGCGTGGGTTACTTGCGCCTTCTGACCAGCGATCAAGGTAAGATCATCAGCAGCAA
>CAWUJF010000338.1:0-4364 GCA_963922405.1 uncultured Hyphomicrobiales bacterium
GGTTGATCGCTCGACCAATATCCTCGAGATCAAGGACCTCAATGTCTTTTATGGCCAGTCGCACGCTTTGCAGGGTGTAGACCTCACCCATAATCACGGCGTGTTGTCTGTTGTAGGACGCAATGGCATGGGCAAGACCACAACCTGCCAGGCCATCATGGGACTGGTTCCTGTTTCATCCGGTTCGATTTCAGTCGATGGTGAAAATCTGGTGGGCAAAAGTCCCGCAGAAATTGCGCGGTTGGGCGTAGGCTATGTGCCGCAGGGCAGGAGGCTCTGGCAGTCTTTAACAGTTGACGAGCATCTGAAACTGGTCGCCCGGAAAACGGGTCTTTGGTCGCCCGAGCGGATCTATTCGGTCTTTCCTAGATTGGCTGAACGCAAGAACAATGGTGGCGGACAGCTTTCCGGCGGTGAGCAGCAAATGCTGGCTATCAGCCGGGCATTGCTCCTCAATCCCAAGCTGTTGATCATGGATGAACCAACTGAAGGCCTGGCGCCCGTCATCGTTTCTCAGGTTGCCGATATGTTGATCCGGCTTGGAGAAGAAGGTGACATCAACGTTCTGGTAATTGAACAGAACATAGGCGTTGCCTGTGCGATCTCGGAGCAGGTCGCCATCATGGTCAATGGCCGCATCAATCGCATCCTGCCTTCCGGCATTTTGTCATCTGATCGCGATCTTCAACAGGCGCTGCTGGGAGTAGGTCGCCATGCTCATGATGATGTCACAGACGTGGCCGTATCATCATCAGAAAGCACGGTTCAGGAAAGTGCGCCCGGTCCATCAAAGATTTACGTATCCAACCCGAACATACCCACACGCTGGTCAAAGCCTGCACCAATCCATGTCATTGAGGGTAATGCGAGAACCTCTTCTGCGCCCGCCATTGCAAACGATAACAGACCTGCCGAGATGGTTCGGTATAAGGCGGCGGTACGAAACGTGGTTTATGTGTGCGGAACCCTGGATACGAAAGGTGAAGAACTTCGCTTTGTCCGCGATGTTCTGAAAGAGGCCGGTGTTAGCGTTCAACTGGTTGATCTTTCCACCAGCGGAAAACCCTCGGGCGCTGAAATCCCGGCAAGTGTTGTGGCAGCTTTCCACCCCACCGGTGCGTCCGGTGTTTTCACAGGAGACCGGGGGTCAGCGGTCGCGGGAATGACTCTTGCCTTTGAGCGATGGATGAAAGCCCAGGACAATGTGGCAGGCGTGATTGGTGCTGGCGGTTCCGGCGGAACAGCCCTTGTGGCGCCAGCATTCAGAAGTCTTCCGGTCGGTGTGCCCAAGGTTCTGATATCCACCGTCGCGAGCGGCAATGTGGAACAATATGTGGGTCCGTCCGATATCCTGATGATGCATTCGGTCGCTGATGTGCAGGGGATTAACTCAATCACACGGGAAGTACTGACGAACGGCGCCTCCGCGCTTGCTGGCATGGTGAATGCCAGAGCTGAAACTACAGCCAGCACATCGGACGATAAGCCAGCCGTGGGTCTCACCATGTTTGGTGTAACCACACCCTGCGTCCAGCAGATCACGGCGGCTCTAGAAGACAGGTTCGATTGTCTTGTTTTCCACGCCACAGGCGTTGGTGGCCGTTCCATGGAAAAACTGATGGATAGCGGCATGCTCTCGGCCATCATAGACATCACCACAACTGAGATATGCGACATGGTGGCAGGTGGTGTTTTTGCTGCTAATGAAGATCGCTTCGGAGCGTCTGTCCGCGCCGGAATACCTTACATCGGCTCCTGTGGCGCCCTGGATATGGTGAACTTCAATGCGCCCGAAACAGTGCCGGAAAAATACCGGAACCGGAACCTCTACGAGCATAATCCGCAGATCACCCTGATGCGCACAACCGCAGAAGAAAATGAAATCATGGGCAAATGGATTGGCGAGCGTCTCAATCAGATGACCGGGCCGGTGCGTTTCTTCCTGCCGGAAGGCGGTGTGTCCCTGCTGGATGCGCCCGGCATGGCTTTTCATGATCCGCAGGCAAATGAAGCCCTGTTCAAGGCGCTGGAACAAACCGTCCGGCAAACCTCTGAGCGCCAACTCATCAGGGTTCCAAACAACATCAATGATCCAGAGTTTTCTGACCTGATTGTCAAAACATTCCTGGGCTTTTTCTCAGGTCAGACTAAACGAGCAGTGGGAGGCTAAATACTTGTTTTCTAGAGTAGAATTGTTGAAGAAATATCAGGGCATGATTGCCGATGGCACACCGATTATCGGAGGTGGTGCTGGTACAGGACTATCTGCCAAATGCGAGGAAGCCGGCGGCATAGATTTGATCGTGATCTATAATTCCGGGCGCTACCGCATGGCCGGGCGCGGCAGTCTTGCCGGTCTGATGCCCTATGGCGATGCCAATGGTGTTGTGATGGAAATGGCGGGTGAGGTTCTCCCCGTGGTCAGCCACACACCTGTGCTTGCAGGCGTCTGCGCCTCCGACCCGTTCAGATTGATGGACAAGTTCCTCGATGAAATCAAGGCAGCCGGTTTCTCAGGCATTCAGAACTTCCCAACAGTTGGCCTGATTGACGGCAATTTCAGAGCAAATCTCGAAGAAACAGGCATGTCCTACCAGCTGGAGATCGACGTGGTGAAGATGGCGCACGACAAGGACATGTTCACCACACCTTATGTGTTCTCTGCCGAGGATGCCGAGGCAATGGCAAAGGCTGGTGCTGATATCATTGTTTGCCATCTGGGCCTGACGACAGGCGGAAGCATTGGTGCTGAAACCGCACTCACATTGGAAAAATGTCCAGAGCTGGTAGATGAATGGGCGGCAGCTGCAAAGGCTGTGAACCCGGATCAGATTGTTCTGGTCCACGGTGGCCCTGTCGCCATGCCGGATGACGCGGACTTTGTCCTTAAAAACACGAAACACTGCCATGGGTTCTATGGCGCCTCATCCATGGAGAGGCTGCCAACCGAAGTGGCGCTCACTGAACAAACACGGAAATTCAAGCAAATCGGACGCTGAAGATACTGAACTTAGCTGAGGGAGGAAACTATGACTGGACAACTGATCGGACAATTAGTCCTGTGGTTCATTCTTGCCGTAATAGTCGTATTCATCATCTACTGGGTGATGCACTGGTTATACAAGCGATCGACTAAGGAAGTTTCCTTCGTTCGGACCGGTTTTCTGGGGGAGAAAGTCGTAATCGACGGTGGCGCATTCGTCTGGCCCATCATTCACGACATTACGCCGGTAAACATGAACTCGATTGAGTTGGCGATCACCCGGGAAAAGGAAGATGCTCTCCTTACCAAGGACCGCATGCGCATCGACGTTGATGCTGAGTTTTATGTGAGAGTGGCGCAATCAAAAGACTCAGTCAGCCTGGCCGCAGCTACTTTGGGTCGCCGCACCCTGGAACCGGAGCGCATTCACTCCCTGTTGTCCGGTAAATTTATCTCAGCGCTCAGAACCATAGCCTCAGAAATGACAAGCGATGAAATCCATGAAAATCGCAACGCCTATGTGGCGCGTATCAAGGAGGCTGCACAATCCGGATTGGACAAGAACGGTCTGGAACTTGAGAGCGTGGCGATCACCGATATCGACCAGACTGACGTGGCCTATTTCAACCCGTCCAACCGCTTCGATGCGGAAGGCCTTACGGCTGTTATCAAGTCTGTCGAGGAACGCCGGAAACTGCGCAATGACATCGAACAGGATTCCATGATCAAGATCCGCTCCAGAAACCTGGAAGCAGAAAAGCATGTTCTGGATATCGAGAAGGAAAGCGAAGAGGCTCGCCTTGAGCAGGAGCGTGAAATCGAGTTCAGACGTGCGCAACAAAGAGCGGAACTTGTAAAGGAACGCGCAGAACGGGAAAGGGAAGCTGAACAGGCAAGCCTGATTAACAAGGAAGCGATTGAAACCGCGCGGATAGAAAACGAGCGTCAGATTTCTGAAGCAAGAATTTCCTCCGAGCGCGAGATCCGCCATAAGGAGATCGACCGCCAGAAAGCCATTGAAGAAGCGGAAATTGTTACCCGCGAGGCACTGGAAATTGCTCGGATCAATCAAGAGAAGAAGCTCACTGAGGAGCGTATCAAGACTCAACAAACCACTGAAAAAGCTGACATTACCTCAAAAGAAGCAATTGAAAAGGCCCGCATAGAGCAGGAAAAAACAGTTACCCAGGCAAGAATTGCCAAAGATCGCGAAACCCAGGCCCTGGAGATCGAGCGTCAGCGCGTGATTGACGAGGCTGACATCATTGCCAAGGAGGCAATCGAAAAGGCAAGGATCGCTCAGGAGAGTTCGGTTACTGAAGCACGTATCCAACTGGAACGTGAGGTCCGTGAGAAGGAAGTGGCCCGAAACCTCGCGATA
>CAWUJF010000339.1:0-4364 GCA_963922405.1 uncultured Hyphomicrobiales bacterium
GATCATTTTTCCTTTGTACGCCACGCGAAAACTGAAATGAAGGTGCGGCCGGATAATCCGGAAGCATTAATCAAATACGGTAATCGTCTCGCTGTGCATGTGGGAAAATGGCAAGAAGGGCTGGATATTCACGATCGGGTATTTCACATGGTTCCCGAACCATCAGACACAATCTATCTTGCCCCTGCCTTTCAGTCTTTACTGAGTCGCGATGATAAACTGGTCGATGAGTCAATCAGGCGACTGGAGCAGAATGAGTCACTACTGGCGACAATATTGAAGCTGATTGCCGCCCACAGAATGGGTGAAATTGAAAAGGTACCGGCTCACAAAAATACACTGAGACGATATGGCATTGGTTCCGTTCCACAATTGCGGGACCACATCAGAAGAAAACACTTCTATCCGGAATTGCGTAACGCTGTAGAAAGTCAGGCAATAGCCGCATTTCAGTCTGCTTAGATACTATTTGATCAATTCTAACCGTATCGCCGTTGCAACCGCATGAACTTGCGAATTCGCATTCAGTTTCAGAACAACGCTGTCCAGAAAAGCGCAGACTACAGTTTCAGAATAATTGAGTTCTTCTCCGATTTGCGAAGGGTTCAGTCCGTCCGACAGCATCCTTAGCATTTCCAGTTCTAACTCACTCAATGGTTCTGAATGAGTTAAGCCCGTTAGATCTGTGGTTTCCTGTTCGGGTCCATGAACTCCGTACTCGTTTTTTTTGCCCATCCCTTGATTTGAAAAACCTTCTGATTCACAGCCCCAATTTAAAGAATAGGGTCATTGTGTAGGCTGGGACAGAAATTAACCGTTATTTACGGTAAATGGCACATTTGCGGCATCAGAATGCTAGTTCAACCGGACAAGGGTTTGAGGATCGAACAGGTGTATGTCCTCGGTTTTCACCCCTACAGATAAACTGTTTTCACCGCCCAAGTCCAACTGGCCACCGGCGAGGTTTACGGTAAATGCATCGTCAGTATCTGCCAGCTTAGAATGATAAAGAGTATTTGCTCCAAGCGGCTCAATCAGACTGACGTCGAGCTTTAAAGGGCCGTCTTGTTCCGGCACAACATGCTCAGGCCTTATGCCAATGATAACATCACCCTCATGTTCAAAGTCAGTGGAAACAGAAGCACCGTTTGTCAACTTGATATTCTTGCCCGAGATCTGGCCATTCAATATATTCATTGCAGGACTGCCGATAAACTGTGCTGCGAATACGGTTCGGGGTTTCTCGTAGACTTCAAGCGGCGTACCGATTTGTTCAGCAATGCCACCATTCATGACAATCATGCGGTCGGCCATGGTCATTGCTTCAACCTGATCGTGTGTCACATACAAGGATGTAACACCCAAATTGGTTTGCAGTTGTTTGATCTCTAGGCGCATTTGGACACGAAGCTTTGCATCGAGGTTGGAAAGCGGTTCGTCAAACAAAAACACTGCAGGCTCACGAACTATAGCTCGCCCCATCGCCACACGCTGACGTTGACCACCCGAGAGCTGCCTGGGTTTACGATCGAGATAAGGTTCCAATTGAAGCAGCTTGGCAGCTTCAGCAACCTTTTCTTCGATTTGTGGCTGCGGCACTTTTGCAATCTTTAGCCCGTAAGCCATGTTTTGCCGAACAGACATATGCGGATAAAGTGCGTAATTCTGAAACACCATGGCAATATCACGATCCATAGGCTCTTTGTCGTTAACCGTCACACCATTAATATCAATTTCACCGTCGGTGATAGCTTCGAGACCTGCCACCATTCGAAGCAATGTGGATTTGCCACAGCCCGAAGGTCCAACGATAACAATGAACTCCCCATCGTCCACATCGATGCTCACACCGTGAATAACTTCGGTTTTCCCGAAACTCTTTTTGACTTCTTTTAGGGTCAGCTTTGCCATCTTATTTCTCGCTGTCTACCAATCCACGGATGAAGAGCCTCTGCATTGAAATTACAACGACGATAGGAGGAATCATGGCGAGGATTGATGTAGCCATAATCACAGGCCAGTCGGCCGTATCATCACCGGACGGAAACATTTGTTTAATTCCCATAACGATGGTGTTCATCTCCGGTTCCGTGGTTATCAGCAGCGGCCAGAGATACTGGTTCCACCCGAAAATAAACAGAATGACGAACAGTGCCGCAATGTTAGTGCGGCTCATCGGTAACACGATGTGAAAGAAAAACTGCATGGGACGTGCACCATCCACTCTCGCCGCCTCAGCCAGTTCATCAGGGATTGTCATAAAGAACTGACGGAACAGAAATGTAGCAGTTGCTGAAGCTATCAGCGGAAATATGAGGCCTGTATAACTATTCAACATGCCAAACCCCGCAATCACCTCATAGGTGGGCACAATACGTACTTCCACCGGCAACATCAGCGTAATGAATATCATCCAGAAAAATGCCATCCTCCCTGGAAACCGGAAATAGACAATCGCAAAGGCGGAAAGAAGCGAGATAGCAATTTTCCCAACCGCTATGCCGATCGCCATTACCAGTGAGTTCAGCAACATGGTGGATACGGGAACGTTAACACCGGAAAAGAGTGCCTTCTTGTAGTTCTCAAAAAAGTGGTCACCCGGTAGCAATGGCATCGGTGGTGAGACGATTTCAGGTTGTGTTACCGTAGATGCAACGAAAGCTAGCCATATCGGGAAAAACACAATCAATACACCGAGGATCATGAATGCATGAGTAATCCAGAGAGAATAACCCTGTTTCTCCACCATCCCGGCTGCATTTGTGTTTGCGCCATTCGCCATCAGTAATGCACCCTCTTCTCAATGAATTTGAACTGGATCACCGTTAAAGCGCCAACCACAAACAGGAGCACGACTGACTGCGCAGCGGATGAACCAAGGTCCTGCCCCACAAAGCCGTCTGAGAAAACCTTATAGACCAGAATGGTTGTGGCCTGCTGCGGGCCACCGGCCGTGATTGTGTGGATCACACCGAAGGTTTCAAAAAATGCATATACAACATTCACTACAAGCAAAAAGAACGTGGTCGGAGAAAGAAGCGGCAAGACTATTGTGAAGAAACGCCGCCAAAATCTGGCACCGTCTATGGCAGCAGCCTCAATGACAGATCGTGGCACCGCTTGCAGCGCCGCAAAGAAGAACAAAAAATTGTAGCTGATCCGACCCCAGGCTGATGCAACAACCACCAACCCCATCGCTTCAGCTTCGTTCAATACGTGGTTCCAGTCATACCCCAGTTGACCGAGATACCAGGAGACTACGCCAACGCGGGTGTTAAACATGAAGAGCCACAACACACCAGCAACTGCGGGTGCGATGGCGTAAGGCCAGATCAGTAGGGTTCGGTAGGTCCCTGCCCCTTTGATCAACCGGTCTGCAAGCACTGCCAGAAACAAGGCCGGAACCATGGAGGCCAGCGTAACAAGCGTCGAAAAGATGGCCGTCGTCACAAAAGAGGCTCTATAGAAATCATCGGTGAACAGGAATTCAAAAATTCCCAATCCCACAAACTGGGAAGAAAGACCAAATGGATCTGGAATGAATAAGGATTGCCAGATCGCCTGTCCCGCCGGATAGAAGAAGAAAACACCGGAAATGAAAATCTGCGGAAATACCAGCAAGAGCGGCAAAAGCCAACCTTTGAAAGTTACCCGTTTTTCCATTTAAACACTGCCCCGGTAAGGAAGAAAAATAGCGGCAGAATGTGCCGCTATTTGATCTTGGTTTGATTTACTTGTTGGCTTGCTCGAACCGGCGAAGCAGTTTGTTGCCCCGCTCTACCGCACTGTCCAAAGCTGCCTGTGCGGTCTTGTCACCTGACCAAACTGCTTCCAGTTCTTCGTCAATAATACCGCGGATCTGGTCAAATGAGCCAAGACGCAGACCTTTGGAATTCGGTGTAGGCTCTTTTGCTGTCATCTGAATTACCGCGATATCAGTGCCTGGATTAGCCTGATAGAAGCCATCAGCTTTGGTTTTGTCACCAGCGGCTGCCGTGATTGGCAAGTAACCGGTATTTTGGTGCCATTTGGCCTGAATGTTCGTTGAAGAAAGGAAGTTCAAGAAGGAAGCAACTCCCTTGTATTCAGCTTGATCATGACCTTCCATGACCCACAATGATGCACCACCGATAATTGTGTTCTGAGGCGCACCGGCCACACCCTCCCAATATGGAAGCGGCAATACGCTGAAGTCAAACTTCGCTTCAGCCTTGATGCCGGCATAACCGGCAGAGCTTTCTGTAAACAGTGCACATTCACCACCACGGAAGTTTGCGCCACCTTCATTTCTGCGACCTGCATAAATGAACTTGCCGTCCTTGGCCCAATCACCCATCGTCTGAATGTGTTTCACCTGCGTTGGA
>CAWUJF010000340.1:0-4354 GCA_963922405.1 uncultured Hyphomicrobiales bacterium
TTTTGCTAACGCGAACCACCTTTACCTCTGAGAAAAAGGCCTGTTCCACGTATCCATTCTCATTAACTCTGACGCTCATTGTTTTTACTACCCTTGTCACCTTGCCCAATCGAGCACAGACTGCACCACATGCATTCGATCCACTGGTAAAAAGAGACGCTAAAGCTAACTGCTATTTGCAGTCATGCATACTCGGTCTAAGGTTTACATCAGGAATCAGCAGCGCAACTAAACCGGATATGGCACAAACAGAAGTGAGATTTAGCTATTTCGATGTGATCAATGGCCCGGTCACTCGAATTCTTACAACCGCGATGATCCTATTATTTGGGCTGATTGTTCTTGGACTTGGCGATAATACATACAAGATTATTGGCCCGGGAAACCCGGCGATTGAGGCTGACCAATCGATTTTCTCCATTATTGCTGGAACTGCCATACTCTTGTTTGGCTGTGCCGGAATATTCTGGTCCTGGAGATTGCTAACGAAACCCTCTGAGATAATCTTATCAATGGAGTCGGTAAGCGCACCCAGTCAGGGGGTCTTTGGTCATGTTGTGGAGATGCCCTTAACCGAAATCACCTATTTGCAGAAACTGTCGATTGATGGAAAGTGGGAGTTCAAAGTTGCCGGTCGGGACAAGCACATCCGTGTCGTAAAGGAATACTTCAAGGTAGCCGAAGAATTTGAAAAATTTGTCGAAATCATTCAAAGACACGCCCCGAACTGCAAAATGGAAATAGAAGAACGCATTGAATCTCCCTATGCCGGAGGCGGCACCCCTTGATCAGGCACCTGGGGAGCAGATTGTTCAATTTGCTATGATCTGTGCAATGGGAAGAAGTTGGTGCGTTTCTATTCTGCCAATCTAATGAGCCGAGTGACAACGCCCTTTGCAACAGACTTACTTCCTTCCTGGCATGTAAATTCCTGACCGATCTTCATGCGGTTTCGATGATAATCTCTCATTTCATCTAACATGACGTACATCCAAGCACGCAGTTTACCGGACAACGGTTCGGATCCGGGAACAAGGTTGTTTTCATCATTTATGAAAAATGGCCAAATACTATGTATGCCGTCGCCGAAATTATCTTCCTTGTATTTCAGATCCCAGCGAATTCCATTTAGTGGAGGAGAACGCCTTCCTCCCTGTTCGAATGTGAATATTTCAATTTCTGCTTCGAAGTCTGGCTCCTGATCAGGAAGTTTCAATTCCTCCATCGTATTCAACCTTTTTCCAGCCAATGGGTTTTGAAATTATGGCCCATTTAGCCATCAACAACCACCCCGCCACCAACTCAAAAGTCCAATTAGTCCTGATTAAATCCCCGGAGAGCCCGTGTTCTACAACTCTGCGGGGCGCGGCTGCACTAAGAGGACTTTGTGGACGGTGTGTGGGAACGTTCTGTCCTCTTCCGCTTAACTTCATACTTTTCCGAAAGCACATCCGTGCTTTCGTCGATTACTCAGCAGCTTGGTTTAGCGTGCAGGGATGTGTGCAACATGAAGTTTGTTGCCATACTTATCTCGGCAATACGCACCATAATATCCTGGAGAATAATCACGTTCACCGGGTACTCCTTCATCACTTCCACCAAGTTCGAGGACTTTGGCATAAAACGCATCAACAGTTTCGCGATCTCTGGCAGAAAAGGTTATTTGAACTCCGTTTCCTGAAGTAGCAGCCATCTTGTTGAAAGGTATATTTACAAAAAATACGGGTCCCACTTCGGGAGTGCCATATCCGACCTCCACATCATTTTGTTGAAGACGAACCATTCCTAGGACAGACAAAACCGCATCATAAAACTCGATCGATCTATCGAGATCATCCGTACCAACACTCACTAAGTGTAACATGACCTTCTCCTTTAACGTTTCGAGCACTCGCAAAACTGAGAGCCTGTCCTCAATGTCCCCAAACTTTATTTTTGGATTGCGCTCACTTAAAGTTACTTCATGTGTGGATGTTTCACTATCCTGTATTCTTGGATCGATTTTTCTGAGGCTTTGAACTTGATGTCAGCGGAAGAAAAGAGGCTCAATAATCCTCCACGCAGAATTGTCGCCCCTGCACAAAGTGTGGAGGTTGGATAGAACGCGCCTAAATAACAAAATATGGTTTCTAATTCTCGGAGAGGACAATGATTAAACGCATTATGTTAACAGCTTCAGTATTCGCATTAATGACCGGTGTAGCCCTCGCGGAATACAAGCTCACGATACTTCACACCAATGACATTCACAGTCGGATCGAATCGATAAACAAGTTCAATTCGACCTGCAATGCAGAAGACGAGGCTGCGGGAGAGTGTTTTGGTGGAATGGCACGTATTAAAGCAGCGATCGATACCATGCGTGCCGAACTAGCAAACCAAAATGTTGTCGTCCTGGATGCTGGCGATCCATTTCAGGGATCTTTGTTTTATACCACATACAAGGGCAAAGCTGAGGCCGAATTCATGAAAGCAATAGGCTACGATGCTATGGCTGTCGGTAATCATGAATTTGATGATGGGCCCTCAGCATTAGCAGATTTCATAGATGCAGTTCCCTTTCCGGTAATCTCTGGAAACCTTGATTTATCTGGTGAACCTCTGCTGAAGGACAAAGTTCAAAATCACGTTGTTTTGGAAGTAGGTGATCAAAAAATTGGAATAATTTCAGCATTGGCAACGGATACTGTTGAGACATCAAGCCCTGGTCCCGGCGTTTTGTTCCAAGATGAAATTGAAAGTCTTGCTGCGGATGTAGAAACCCTTAAAAGTGAAGGTGTAAACATAGTTATTGCACTAACTCATGTGGGTCTCCCGAAAGACCTTGAGATTGCAAAAGCAGTTCCTGGTATCGATGTGGTCATTGGTGGGCATAGCCATACCAAAATGCTGAATGACGGTGAAAGCCAACCGTATCCAACCATGGTAGATGGTCGGCCAGTCGCGCAAGCCTATGCATATTCCAAGTATATCGGGAACTTGACTGTCACTTTTGACGACGATGGCAATGTTGTCTCTGCATCAGGTGATCCTCTGTTACTCGATGCATCTGTTACTCCCGACGTTCCAATGACCCAGCGTATCGCTGAGATGGGTGCTCCAATTGAAGCTCTTAAGAAAAGAGTTGTTGCTTCTACAGATGCAGCGATTAACGGAGATCGTTCTGTGTGTCGGGTAAGTGAGTGCCCGATGGGTAATCTGGTTGCCGATGCAATGTTGGATCGCGTGAAAGATCAAGGTATCAATATTGCGATCCAGAATAGCGGCGGCGTGCGAGCTTCCATAGATGCTGGTGAGGTTACAATGGGTGAAGTATTAACCGTTCTACCCTTCCAAAACACGCTTTCAACATTCTTTGTTTCTGGTCAAACAGTCATTGATGCGCTTGAAAACGGTGTTAGTCAGGTTGAAGAGGTCAAAGGCCGTTTCCCACAAGTGGCAGGAATTCGGTTCGAGTGGAACCCAAATATTGCTGCAAACGAAGGCCGCATTCAAGAAGTGCAAGTTAAAGAGGGCGAAGCCTGGGTGGCTATAGACCCAGACAAAACCTATGGATTGGTTTCCAATAATTATGTGAGAAATGGAGGTGACGGCTATAAAATGTTTGAGCAAGCTGATGACGTTTATGACTATGGTCCAAACCTTGCAGAGGTAATCGCAGACTATCTAGCCAACCAAAATGGATACGAGCCTTATACAGACGGCCGGATATCCAAAAAATAAGAGTCCTCAACTTGCCAGCCTGGTGCAATTTATTGCCCAGGCTAAATACTCCACCAACAAAAGCGAAAGAGGTCGTTAAACAGATCAATTGCAACGCTGTTGATTTCGATCAATGCATACTGGTGCTCGGGCCGAGTAGTCTAACCAACGAAAGGTCTTGAAAACAGGAGTGCCGTATGAAAAACACAGAAACTCTCAATGGTGCTGGTGAGGGAAATCAAGCAATTCCGGCTGCGCCGTCAGCGATCGCAGAAATTGACGGTAAGAAACCAAAATCCCATGTGAAAAAGTTTAAGGGAGCATCAGCGAACGATCGCGATGCCATACGTTATTTATTTGAGAATGGCGAATATCCCTACACACGCAAACTTGGCAAACGAGAATATGAAAGACAAAAAGCTGAGCTCCAAGTTGAGCTACTGAAAGCACAGGATTGGATTAAGGCAACATCCCAAAAAGTTGTTTTGTTGTTCGAGGGCCGAGATGCGGCAGGAAAGGGTGGCGCAATCAAAAGGTTTATGGAACATCTCAATCCTCGCGGTGCCCGAGTTGTTGCTCTGGACAAACCCAATGACCGGGAAAAAACTCAGTGGTATTTCCAGCGTTACATACGTCATCTACCAGCAGGTGG
>CAWUJF010000341.1:0-4352 GCA_963922405.1 uncultured Hyphomicrobiales bacterium
TGATATTATTTTCTCAACAGTGATTGTTTTGCCAACTGATAATGAGTTGTGTGACAAAATTAGCATGAAAGAATATGCTAGTATGATTCCAATCCTGCACATGAACATAGGATGATCTGAGTTACCTTACTGCCAACCTTGCAGGTTGAATTTCTTTACCACAACATCCTGAGATCAAACGCTCTATTGTTCAAGAAAAAGTTTTGATGATTTGTGTCTAGGTGGCCCACATCCTTTATGGTCACTTGGAACAGTAGGTATACTGTACCGAAGACAAGCTAAAGTGAGACATTACTAAATAGCTGTCACACGTTCTGATTGCATAACATATCTTATGGAACTTTTTTAAAAGTGAGTTACATCGTGTATCGCACATTATTACTCAGTATTTCTGAAACTCTGTACGATACCAAGCGCAGCGCCCAATAAACCTAACAAGGTAGTTAAAACCGCTGGCCATGCATCAGTTTGAACCCGTGAAAACCAGCCAGGTTCAATATCACCACTGAGATCTCCCCGTTGTATATTCAATGTGCTTCTCGCTGGCTGTGTAGTCATGATAGCTGATAATACATCGGGCCTTTCGCCTGATCTGGTGAAGAAAACTCTTCCATTCACTGAAGTGCGGTTACCAACATTCTTAACTGAAACTTTATCGCCTATTACAAGAGTGTCTTTGCCTACTAAGTTATAAGAACCAGTCCAGCCCAGCATGGATAGGCGTTCCCGAATTTCGTACTCACCCGATTGTAGCGGATGTAAACTCCCTACAGTCATATTTTGACCTAGGCTGATCTTACCTGAAAGAACCAATGTTCCATGCGTCTCAAAGGTACTTGCAGGTACGAACAATAATGAATGATCCGGAACCAACCTGTCAGCTATAGAAAATTCCACTGATTTCTGTTTGTTGACAATCTCCATCTGTATTGTGGCATCAGAATCAATTTTGAGATTTATGAGCATGCCTTCCGGCCAGGTAACTATCGCATTTTCTATAGGCCCGAGAATTTCAAACGCAGTGGGATCGCAACTTACGTTATTGATCTCTGACTCTGGTTTCTGCTTGTTCTGCTCCAAAGCTTCGATTGTTTCAAGGACACTTTGCTCAGAAAACTCGTTCCCAGTTTTAATTTTTGGAATGCAGACCGTAGCTCGGGATAAAGTCCACTGTAATTCATTGTTACGATCCGTTTCCACAACAAGTGACTTCGTATTCGCCGAAACCACATAAACCTGCTCGCGTGGAAACCCATAATAACAAATTACAAATACAAAAAAGCCTAGTAACAATCGACTTGCGAAAACAGATGTTTTTTTCGGTTTAGGAATGTTCCTGAGCAATCTTGAGGAGATTGCAAGCAGGGGGAAACCTCTAGATTTGGTTTGGGAATTTTGAACCGGAGGCTTGTTCATCGAGGACTGCTCACTGCTTGTATGGTTGCAGGTAAATTTTGGCAGACTTCGGATCAGCAACTACTCCAGATTGCACCTGCCAAACCTCAAAAAGCATTATGCCTCTTGTTCCTGTTGGAACTTCTATTTCACACCTAAAGTTAAAGGCAATTCCACCTCCTTCATAAGGTAAACAATTAGCGGCTCTCACTGATTTGCCATTACTTTCATCTTCAATTGTTCCGCGTGCAAAAACCTGTTGTGAGCGTTGTGAATTGAGATTTATGAGAAGCTTTAGATTTCCGCTTTGGGTAAGGCGTGGACGCTCATCTGAGTTCCAAAGTGCGGGGACAAATTCAGTAGATACAACTTTGCATCCGCCCTTGTGAATAGCTATTCCACTATTGCTTGAATTTAGGCTTCTAACAATATTTCTGTATTCTTTGCTATAGGGCAAATCGACGAGTAACCCGCCGAACCTTTTTTCGAATTCATATTCACCAAAAAAAGTATAGCGACCATTTATGTTGGTGGCTCTTGCACATACTTCACCGTCACCCCATCCCCCGGGAAATTTACTGTACAAAGTTGGAACGCGTTTGTTTCTTTCTGCATCGATATGTATGCCTACAATCCAGTTACCAGAAACCAGTGAGGCCTGCTTCAATTCAGCCTTCTCACTAATAACTGATAAAGAGCCTTGTGGTTCTGCATTTGCCAATCCAACAAAAGTGAATGGCAACAATAAGAAACAAGCACATATACTGACATCTTCAATCAGTTTGGTTGCAGTTCTGCGGAAAAATTTGAACACTTGATTATCCATCGTTTTTCAGGGAACCTCAGTGAAAGATCAATACACAATAGTTGATATCGATATGGTTACAACAGCACAATTCAAAGAAACAATACTTTTCCCGTTTGTTAGATTTGTTTTAGTACTCGTGTTTTCTTTGTGTGTAACAGTGAAGGCTATGTCAGCTCACATTGCTCTTGTGGATGATGGTGTTGGACATGCTTTGCTATTCAATCACAAGGGGAATTGTTATGCTGTTCTACCATCACATGTGGCACTACAGAACAGATTTGCCCTGACTGCAGCACTCCAGACTGCTTTTGGTTCCGGGCAAGTATTCGTGCGGGACACAGCCGGCGATATCGCCATTGCCGCAGTTGAGGGTGAAATCAGTAAAATATGTACTGGCTCTTTTACAAACTTGAATCAAAACCTCACGGATTTGCTGTTGCGTAAACACCAAACTGTTATCGAAAGGCTTGGTGTATCGGCAAAGTTATATGATCGGACGGATGCAATAATTGTTTCAAATACCGAGCATCATATAACGGTCAAAACAACCAATAAATTAGCATTGGGTACGGTTCAACAAGGCTCCAGCGGCTCGGTTCTAAAGCTTGGAGACAGGATCCTGGGAATTGCGTTAAAAGCACCCACGCAGGAAAGCGCAGTTTTTTTGCGCATGGATATAATATCCCGATGGATCAGCCAAATTTTTGCAGGAAATTATGAACCACCCCGCAATCAACTTTCCTCCCGTTCTGATGGGAACAAGGGTTTTCGTATTACTGGCTGGCAGTCAGGCGGAGAGCAAACTGCCCGTTCGATCAGAAACCTTGAACGAGGTTTACTTTCTGATCCTTATATAGTGCCTTGGAAAGGCCAGCCGATCAGTTTTGAAATTACACTTTCGCCAGATAAATTGGTGCCGTTTTCTGGATTGACAATGGTGACAGATACCACGGGCGAACCATCCCAAACAGGACCAAAATCTGTTCATCTTGAGGTCGATGCGGGATCAAAAGAAAAACCGTATTGGCGCTCATTAGGAAACAGAGACATGACGGCTACCGGGCGGCTAAACTTTTCAACGGGTGGTATTTTTGCGCGTAGGATAAGGGTTACAATACAAACTGTCTGGCGAAAGAATGCCCTGCTCCGATTGGATGGTCTTACTGTCCAATAAACAGGCCTTATTCCTTCAAATCGATTGAAACATTGGCCGTTCCTGCTTGCCGGGAAGTCGCAATTGTTCCTCTTAATACGCCATCATTTCCAAGACTCATTGATGCTTGGGCCTGATCACCGGCATTCCCGTGATTTTGAAACAGAATACTATTGCCTGCCAATTTGAAACGGCAACGCTCCCCATAGTGTTGCCAGCAATTCCCATTTCCAATGGGTTTGCCCACTGCAAATATCACACTTCCCGTTCTCCCATCACTGGTTCCTCCGACCCTAGCGAGCCACCTGAAAACATCCGCAGACTTCTCTCCTGTCGAAGTCACCACAAGCCTCAGATTTTGTCCGGAATCCAGAATCGCCTTTATTGCCGAGCCCCTCATTACAGGATTAGTAGAAAATAGTGCGTGCTCCTTTGCGATCCGCTGCAATGCTGGATCATTTGATTTTAGCATATATTGTACAGCTTGATATTGAACCCTCACATCGGGATTTTGAAGCACCTGTTGATACTTTGCTATTTCGGCAACACCCTCATTAACTTTGCGTTGGAAGTCATCAAAGCTTGAAGATTGCGCAAATGAATTGCTGGTAGCAGACACAAATAACAAAGTTAAAGACGCAAGCGTTAAACTCCAATTTTTTAGCTTTTTGAACAAGCCCACTCGTAGAAGAGAACAAATAATCATTGTAATACGTGTTTCTGATGTTTCCTTGTCTGTTGGCAGATTAATCTTGTATATTTGAATGTGTTATGCAATCTTTTTTACAGTAAACATTTCTTGTTAAAGCAGCGTGGCCACACTGAAAAGCATGATAAAATTGTTGGTCTACTTAAGGCGAGTCGTAAGCAAAAGAAGCTACCTTCAAACGCTATTGTACGGAATTTTTTTGAGTGCATTTTTGGGGGTTGCAACATCCTATGCACAGAACGAAAAAGACGAAACCATCACAGCGTTTAAAGAATTTGTGGCCAACA
>CAWUJF010000342.1:0-4349 GCA_963922405.1 uncultured Hyphomicrobiales bacterium
ATCCAGGGTGACATCGTCACCCTGAGATTGCCTCTCAACCGCGCTTGCGCATTTCCCGCTTCTGCTTCGGCGTCATGTAGATTGGATAGGATCGGCTCCACGCGTTCCAGAAAAATGAAACCTTCATCGGTGAGTTTGAGCGACCGGCTGTTTCGATGAAAGAGCACCACTTTGAGGGCCGTCTCTAATTTGTTTATCCGGTGACTGGTGGTGGCAATGGAAATACCAAGCGCGCGGGCTGCCGAACTGACACCGCCGGTGCGGGCAACGGAGACGAAGGTCTCAAGATCATGCACATTATACATTTCGAACTTTTCAAAACTTGGTTTCGATAATAAGTGATTTTATCTGAATTATTCAAACAATTAAATGCTCCTCATCTAACGGAGGAGAACTCGATGAAAAAGCTATTCCTATCCGCCATCCTTTGTGCAGGCTTAAGTGTCCCCGCTCTGAGCGCAGAACTCGAGACTTTCGCGACTTTCGATAAATCTATCCCACCTGGCAATTTAGCAATCAGTCCGGACGGGCGGATGTTCATGTCCGTACACGAATTTTACGGGCCAAAATTGCGTGTGGTTGAAGTGATGCCTGATGGATCAACGAAGCCGTATCCGACAAAGGCCTGGGCGAATGCACCAACGCAAGACGGTGACGGCCTAAGGGGCGTTCTGGGCCTGCGCGCTGATCGTAATGGCATTTTGTGGATGCTGGATGGTCAAGGCGAAAACCATACCGGTCGTCTTGTAGGTTGGGATACAAAATCTGAACAGTTGCATGCAATCCACTATATTGGTCAGCCTGCTGCGCGACCCACATCTTTCCTCAATGATCTCGCAGTAGATCGTGACCACGGTGCAATCTACATCTCAGACACTGGAGATGGTGAAAACTCGGCGCTTATTGTCGTCGATCTGGAGACCGGGCGAGCACGCCGGGTCCTGGAAGGTTCCAAATTCACAGTACCGGAAGACACGCCTATGGTGATTGATGGCCGTGAGATCAAGCTCGGCGGTAATCCGGCTAAGATCGGCGTGAACCCGATCACCGTTGATCCAACCAATACATGGGTTTATTTCGCTCCGATGACGGCCAGTGCAATGTACCGGGTCAAGACAACCGATTTGCTGAACGAAGCTCTTACGGATGCCGAATTGGAAGCCCGCGTTGAGCGTTATGGCGATAAGCCGATTTCTGATGGCTCAACCATCGACACGGCAGGCAATGTCTACATTACCGCAATGACCGACAACGCTATCGGAGTCACAAAGCCTGACGGCTCTTATGAGGAATTATTCAAGTCAGACAAGGACCTGCCATGGCCTGATGGCTTTTCCATGGGTACGGATGGTTATGTCTATGCAACGATCAACGAGTTACACCGGTCACCTGTCCTGAATGGCGGTGTTGATGCGTCCAAAGGCACGTTTAAGATCGTTCGCTTCAAGTCTTTGGCCAATGCAGTGAGCGGGAGATAGAACGATGCTCTACAAACTCGATTTTACAGTTGAATATGATGCGTCCATGGAGCAGCAAGGCTTACTCGGTGTCTGGGCAGAGGAAGCTGATGCAGCCTTGGGCGCGAAATCGGCAGGTGTTGTGAAAGATCTCTGGAAAGTGGTTGGCGAACGCAAGGTTCTGGCAATTGTGGATGTTGAAACACCTGACGCGCTGGACCAGATACTGTTCGATCTGCCGATCATGCAAAAGATGGGTCATCACGTGCAGGTCGAAGTCAAGTCCCTACGCCGCTACGAGGACTTTGCTTCAGATGTGAAAGCGCGCCTTGGCCGCTAATTTGGGCAGTTTAAGAGGGCGGCTCCAATAACAATATGGTTCATTCCACCATCCGTGTTCTCGATGAACCACCTAAGCAACTTATTGAGTGTCAGGACAACAGCGATTTTACAAACCGCACTCAGCACAAGCTGTGTGCTGCATAAAAATCCCCCAAACGAAGGAAACGACATGATCAAATTCTATTTCCACCCGACGCCTAATCCCATGAAAGTCGCGCTTGCCTTATCCGAGTTCGACACGCCGTTTGAGTTGGTGCCAGTTGACACTTTAAAAGGTGAACAGCATGCCGAGACCTTCCGCGCGGTGAACCCAAATGGAAAGCTGCCCGCCATTGATGATGATGGTGTGAAGGTCTTTGATTCTAACGCCATCCTCCTCTATCTCGCCCAGAAAGAGGGAAAGTTCCTCGGAAAAGCTGAAGATATGGGCCAGCTTTTGTCATGGCTTATGTTTATCGCCAGTGGTCTTGGTCCGTTTTCTGGCCAGTCCGTACACTTTCATCACATGGCGCCTGAAGATCAGCCCTACGCGAAAAATCGCTTCATGCGCGAGGCGGAAAGACATTATGAAGTACTGGACGCGCATCTCGCCGGCCGATCCTTCATTGTTGGCGATGAGTACACCATCGTTGATATGGCTGCTTGGGGCTGGATCGATCGCGTTACACCGGTGCTTGGTGAAGGTCGTTTGGCTGAGTTTCCGAACCTGCAAAAATGGTTTGATGGCGTGAACGCAAGGCCTGCAGTTGAAAGGGCCCGCGCGATTGGCAAAGGCCATGAATTCAAGGGAAATCGTGACGAAGAAGCCAACCGTGCACTTTTCCCATCCAATTATCCAAAGTCAGCATGACGTGAATTAGGGTCGCTGCCAGTTTGATTGAGGTGGCCGAGTTGAACTGCTGATTTGGGCTCAAAGTTGTCATTTGTTTAAGCAACAGCGATTTGAATTACCCAGCCGGCAGGTAGGCGGACTTAGCGACCAATCAAGAGTCTGTAATCCTTGGCGGCTGGTTAACCAGGATCGGCTATATATCCAGCAGTTTCAATTGCAAATACGGCACACTTCTCATCATTGTCAGAACTGTCTCCAGTTATACCAACCGCACCAACAATACCGTTTTCATCGCGAATTAAGACACCTCCGGGCACTGGCACGAGCGAACCACCCGCGAGCGCGTTCATGGATTGAATGAAAAAGGGTTGCTCTTTAGCGCGTTTGAACAATGCCCTTGATCCCAATCCCATGGATACTGCACCACGCGCTTTGCCCTGCGCGATTTCTGCTCGCATGTTACTGGTACCATCTTCCCGTGCGAGGCCTATCAAATGACCTCCAGAATCAAGCACGGCAATTGTAATGGGCTTCAAACCCAGCTCGCGAGCATGAGACCGCGCTGCTGCAATAATTTCGAAAGCAATATCCAGTGTGATGCGCATACCATTTCCTATTGTGCTTTGTGTTGAATGCCGGCACCAGAAACTAAGAGCTCTTGAGCTTCGTCCTCGCTGTAACCCGCTTCCATGAGCACCTCCAGAGTGTGCTGCCCAAGCAGGGGGGCTGCTGACGCGATATCGCCAGGTGTCTCAGAAAACTTTACTGGTAATCCAATCGTTTGCACCTCACCAGCTATTGGGTGGTCTACTTTGGGAACCATTTTACGCGAAATGGCCTGCGGATCCCTATGCATTTCTGTGATCGAAAGCACCGGCCCGGACGGTAATCCACCCTCTTCAAAAATAGCAAGCCATTCATCCGTTGATCGCTTAGAGATTACGGTATTGAGTTCCGCTTCAAGCTCTAACCGGTTTTCCATCCTGTCCGCATTTGTGACAAACCTGGGATCTTCCATTAATTCCTCTGCATCAATTAAATTGACAAGTTTTTCCCAGTTGCTTTGGTTGGCTGCCCCGATATTGATCCATCCATCTGCGGTTTGAAACGCCTGATAAGGTGCGTTGAGCGGATGGGCTGAACCCATGGCACCGGGAGACTCCTGCGTTGCGAATGCAATTGCAGACTGCCAATATGTATGAACTATCGCTGCTTCAAAAAGAGAAGTGTCGATTTTCTGCCCCATACCAGTTTTGAGCTTATGGGAGTAAGCTGCAGAGACACCCATAGCTGCTAAGATACCTGCTGTAATGTCTGAAACTGGAGCTCCTACTTTCACCGGCTGGCGGCCCGGAGCTTCACCCGTGATAGACATAAGCCCTGACATCCCTACTGCAATCAAATCAAACCCTGCTCTATCAGCATAAGGACCGGTCCGTCCAAATCCCGAAATTTCTGTATAAATCAAACCCGGATTGATCTTCCGCAATTCCTCATAGCCAAGGCCAAGCTTTTCCATCGTGCCTTTTCGATAGTTTTCAATAAGCACGTCAGCGTCTTTAACGAGTCGCAGCAAGATCTCTTTGCCACCCTCGTTTTTAAGGTTCAGCGCAATGCCCCGCTTGTTGCGGTTCATCATCATGTAAGCAGCGCTTTCTCCGTTTATGTCCGGCGGCACTGAGCGACGCGTATCATCACCGGTTGCCTTTTCGACCTTG
>CAWUJF010000343.1:0-4334 GCA_963922405.1 uncultured Hyphomicrobiales bacterium
ATTCGTGAAGGTGCCCGGATTGCCGATGTGGGCGGTCATGCGATACGCGATGCTATCCGTGTTGGTGTGCGTGAGATCGATGTGGCGATGGCTGGACGTGATGCCATGGAACTGGAGATTGCCCAGTCGCATCCTGACAGCGAATTGCGTGACACATGGGTGTGGTTCCAGTCCGGCATCAACACGGATGGCGCCCACAATCCGGTCACCACGAGACGGTTGAAGCATGGTGATATTTTGAGCATGAATACCTTCCCCATGATCTCCGGATATTATACGGCACTTGAAAGAACGTTGTTTGTGGGTGAGCCGGATGACAAGTCTCTAGCGATCTGGGAAGCCAATGTGGGCGCTCATGAGCTTGGGCTTTCACTGATCAAACAGGGCATGACGTGTTCAGGTATCTGCGCTGAGATCAATCAGTATTTCGAAGAACGGAATTTGCTCCAGTATCGCACGTTCGGATATGGGCATTCGTTCGGTGTTCTGTCCCACTATTATGGGCGAGAGGCAGGCCTTGAGTTGCGCGAAGATATTGATACGGAACTCATGGATGGCATGGTTGTCTCGATGGAGCCGATGCTCACGCTGCCGGAAGGTGTGGCTGGAGCCGGAGGCTATCGCGAGCACGATATTGTGGTTCTGGATCCAGCGGGCGCGGAAAACATCACCGGATTCCCCTATGGGCCTGAGCATAATATCGTTTCGGCCTAGAACCTAAGTCCGATTGCTGAATTCAAAAAAGAGACGGGGCTGCGATGGTGCAGCCCCGATGTTATTTGTGCCTTAGGCAAACGTCACACCGTTTTCCTCCATGGGCAGGATCGCCACGCGAAGGTTGTTACTGGATGCAGAGATTGCATTGGCCAGTGCCGGTGCTGCCGGAGGTGTTCCGGGTTCACCCACACCTGTGGGATTTTCGGCTGACGGTACAATGTGCACATCGATATTGCCGATGTCACTGATGCGAAGTGGTTCATAGTCAGGGAAGTTTGACTGTTCCACTTCACCACCGGAAAGGGTGATCTGGTCACGCATCACATGGCCGATACCATAACCGATGCCGCCTTCCATCTGTGCCTTGATGATGTCCGGATTGACGGCAACACCGCAATCCACCGCACAAGTGACGTTCTCGATTCTGATCCCGTCTTCCGCATTGCCCGAGACCTCAACCACTTCAGCCACATATGAGCCGAAGGATTTATGCACGGCGATGCCCTGTGATCTGCCAGCGGCGGCCTTGCCCCAACCAGCTTTCTCAGCAGCCATTTTAAGAACACCGGCCATGCGGTCCTGGTCCTTGTCACCTTTCAGATAATCGAGGCGGAACTGGAACGGATCCTTGTTTGCAGCAGCAGCTGCCAGATCCATCATCACTTCCATCACATAGGCAGTGTGGGTGTGACCCACGGAACGCCACCAGAGCAGGCTGGTTGCTTTTTGCGTATCAGTAAGGCCAACGAACTGTCCGGGAATGCGGTACGGGGTATCCGATACGCCTTCAACGGAGCTGTGATCCACGCCATCATGGACAGTGAACGACTCAAAAGGCGTACCCTTCATAATCGATTGTCCGGCGACGCGGTGATCCCAGGCCATGATGTTGCCGTCCATATCAAGACCGACCTTCACCTTGTGGCCAAATGCCGGACGGTAATAGCCGCCGCGAATATCATCCTCACGGGACCAGACCAGCTTGACCGGGCGAGACCGGTCAGTGACCGCAAATGCAAGAGCAGCTTCCACCTGATAGTCGGCTGTTGGTGTGGCGCGACGACCAAAGCTGCCGCCTGCGAGCATGGTGTTGATTTTGACCTTCTCCATGGGCAGCTGGAAAATCTGAGCCAAAGCTGCGTGCGGTCCGCTCGGGAACTGACAACCGTCATGGAGAGTGATACCGCCATCGGCAGTTGCTTCAATGGTACAGTTCAACGGTTCCATGGGTGCATGGGCAAGAAGTGGGAAATAGAAAGTTTCCTCCACAACAGTTGCGGCATCGTCCATGGGTGTGCGCTCGTTTTTAAGCACGTTGTAGGTTGGTTCGGCGTCCAGAGCAGCAAGGATTTCGGCCTTGATGTCATCGGAGTTGCGGCTTTCCGCATTGCTCAGATCCCATTCAACTTCAATTGCATCACGCGCCTGGAAAGCGGCCCAGGTGTTTTCAGCAAAAACCGCCACACCAGCCTTATTGGGTAGAGTAGCTGCGTTGATGAAGCCTTTCACCGACTTGGATGCGCTGTCATCGAAGCTCACCACAATACCATCCTTTTGCGGTGGTCTTGCTATTACAGCGACCATCTGATTTGGAAGATGCAGGTCCATGGCGAATTGCGCGGTGCCATTACTTTTGATCCCACTGTCTAAACGACGGATATCCGGGTTACCGATCAGGGTGAACTGATCAGGTGATTTCAGCGTAGGCTTGGCTGGTGCTTCGAGCGTTGCAGCGGTTGCAACAAAATCACCGATGGATGCGGACTTGCCGCCACCTTTCACAGTTCCCTCTTCAATGGTGAGAGTTGAGGCATCAACACCCCAGTCTTTTGCAGCAGCGTTCAGCAACATTTCACGGGCTGCAGCGCCTGCGGTACGATATTGCATGAAAGAGTTTGCGATTGCTGTAGAACCACCGGTTCCCTGAAACTCACCGAATGCGAGGTTTTTGTAAATCTTCGCATTGGACGGGGCGAATTCGTAACTGATCTGATCCATGGTTACGCCCAGTTCTTCTGCAATCAGGGTCGGCAGACCTGTGGATGGGCCCTGGCCCATTTCGAAATGTTTTACGATTGCGGTGACACTGCCATCTGAGCCGATCTTAACAAACGGGTTCAGCATGGCCTTGTCAGTGGAGGCTGTGGCAGTGCCACTTCCACTCACACCAAAAAACAGGAATGTGGTACCGGCAACGGTTCCGGCCAGAAAGCCGCGACGTGTGGTTTGAATAGTCATCTTAGCCCTCCATGATTTCTGCAGCGCGCTGGATTCCGCTGCGAATGCGTTGATAGGTGGCACAACGACAGGCATTGCCGTACATGTGTTCGTCAATTTCAGTGACAGAAGGTTTTGGGTTTTCAGTCAGCAGAGTTACTGCAGACATGACCTGACCTGACTGGCAGTAACCGCACTGAGGCACGTCGAGCTCGACCCAGGCCTGTTGCACTGCAGAGGCGACTTTTGTGTCGAGGCCTTCGATGGTTGTTACCTGACCATCTTCCACGTCTTCGATCATGGTCTGGCATGAACGTACCGCTTCACCATCCACATGCACTGTACAGGCGCCGCAGGATGCAACACCGCAACCGAATTTCGTTCCGGTCAGTTTGAGTTCATCCCGAATGACCCACAATAGGGGGGTGCCGGGCTCGGCTTCAACGCTGTGCGTTTTGCCATTGAGATTGAGATCATATTTCACTTGAGACTCCCTTTTTGAAATTAATGCGATCATCTGTTCTCGAGGGGGATGGGGAAAGAACGGGATGATCGCATCAAAGGAAACTACACAGTGTAGTGTAGCTTATTTGTGGGCAATGTAAACTGGAAAGTTTACAACAATGTGGCAAGGCTGTATTAGGAGAAAAAATATTTTTAAGTACAAGCGTATGTTGATCGAGAAAACAAAACCGGAGCTGATTATCGAAGCTGCCATCCTGGAATTCCAGGAAAAAGGCTTTGAACGCGCCAGCATGGATCGCATCACAGAACTTGCCGGTGTGTCTAAGCGTACGGTCTATAATCATTTCGAAAGCAAGTCGGTTTTGTTCAAGGCAATCATTGAGGTGATGGCTAGTCGCCTTAAGGCGGGGTCTGAAGTGGTGTTCCAGCCAGACCAACCCATCCGTGACCAATTGTTCGAACTGGGCCAGGTAAAGGGCAAGTTCCTGCGGTCAAAGCAGTTTATGCAGTTTATCCGCATGGCGATGAGTGAGACATTGCGGGACCCGGCCATGGCCCATACGCTGCAGGAAAAATCTGAAAACACGGAAATTTACACCAAGTTTTTTGAAGCTGCTGTGGCGTCTGGCAAGTTAAAAGCCAAAGATCCGAAAAAGATCGAGGACCAGTTCATCGGGCTTATCAAAGCGCAAGCATTCTGGCCGGCCATTTTCAGTGGTAACGTTCTGAAAAAGAGTGAGTTTGACAAGGTCCTGGAAGAAAGCGTTGACACGATCCTGGCAGCCTATGCGCGTTAATTATAATTAGTTTCCGCTTTCCCTTAGGGAAAGCGTCCGTTCACGCGCTGGCGCTTTATTCGGCCTTGCTCGCCATCCGGCGAGCGCTCGATTTGTTGGTATCCGCTTTCCCTCCGGAAAAGCGTCCGTTCACGCACT
>CAWUJF010000344.1:0-4331 GCA_963922405.1 uncultured Hyphomicrobiales bacterium
TTCAGAACAAGGCCCTCAGCAAAGGCGCTTTTTCCCGACCGTGCTCCACCGAGCACGAAAGTGGTTTCAGGTTTCATGGGACTTTCCAATGGTTGGTTTCATTTGCGTTTTATCCATAAAAAATGAACAGGGCAATGCGCATTTAGTCCATTTGAGCCTAACCGACTGCGGCAATCTCTTCATCTGTCAATTTACGGCTTGGAGACCAGGCATAACCGTTCTCGCAAAGGATCACACACTCGCGCAAACCATGAGGTTTGTTCGCCGGATCCTGCAGAACATTTGAATGATGAGCATGCTCAGACGCCTTGCGCACAGCCTCATCCGGGTCCGTATTGTAAAGCCTGATTTCAATACCGCCGCCTCGTGGACCGCTTTCCGGCAAAAGCGATGGAAGCGGGTGACTGTGGTAGGTCGGATCGGCATGCAACTGAAACACTGAATCCCCGTAGGTCATAATCGCAAAATCTGCGGTAACCTGATGGCCTTTCATGTCGAAGACAGTCTCAAGGAAACTCACTAGCCCCTGCACATCTCGCACCAGCAGATTGATGCCCAATCCTTCAAGCGATCTGCCAAAATCATTCGCGGTAATCGTTTCATAGTCCATGGGCTTGCTCCCGGCCGCAGATTTCAAATTCGGAAGGCCCATTTTCAGGACAAATCATAAAAGATCAATCAGAATTTTGCGGCAATTGAAGCAATGAGCGTGTTGCGAAACATCCAATTAGCAAATACGAATGATTGAATGAGTTTTAGCCCCAAGCCTTAGCCAGAAAGGTCATCCCATGCATATCGGTCTCATCGGTGGTATCGGCCCAGCTGCCACGGATTATTACTACCAGCGGATCATCAGAGCGTTTTTGAAAGCTGAAACGGAACTTGATCTCACCACGGTGCATGCTTCATCCGCCACACTGCTTCCAAACCTGGCCGCTAACAATATTGAAGGGCAATTGGCAATTTATGATCGCCTGACGAAACGCCTTGCGGCAGCGGGTGCAGACTGCGTGGTGGTCACATCGATTGCAGGGCATTTCTGCATCAATGAATTCAAGGAAATTTCACCGCTGACTGTCATTGACATGATCGAAGAAACAAACAAGGCGGTTGCGTCCAAGGGCTTCGGCAAAATCGGCATTCTGGGCACAAAGACCGTGATGGAATCCCATTTCTATGGTGGGATTTCCTCAGCCGAAGTGATGCCCCCGCAAGGTGAAGAGCTCGATGCCGTCCACGAGGCCTATGTGACCATGGCATCCGCAGGTCACGTGAACGATGAACAAAGACAGGTCTTTGCCAAAGCTTGCGATGCGTTGCTGAAGGCAGGTGCCGATGCAATCATGTTGGGCGGCACCGACCTCGCGCTTGTATATGCTGAAGATCATTCGGAGTTTCCAGTGATCGACTGCGCTGCCATCCATTGCGATGTGGTGGTTGAAAAAGCACTGAGTGAATAACTCTCCAAAAAGTCCAATTTCGGCACAAATATTAAATTTTGGCAACGTGGTTACGCTCGATCAGCAAAGCGCCTAGATTGAACTCATCACCTGTTGTCAAAATCCAAAAAGGCCCTCCCCATGACCAGAAAACTGCCGACCCTCCTTTTCGCCCTACTTGCCTCTGTCGCCGTGCCAATCACCACAGCAAAGGCCAATTCCCTGGATAAAGCTCAGATTGAGGCCATGGGAGAACGCCTGAACCTGACAGAAGCCCAGCGCGTTTCCACCACTCCCATCATTTCCGAAGGTGTCACCGAACGCAGGGCAATCCTTAAAGACGCCGGTATTGAGAGAGGCAAAAAACCAACCCTCAGCCAATGGCTGCAAGTACGCGAACCGATGAGAAAATCACAGGCTGAGACAGAAAGGCGGCTTTCAGAGGTTCTCAACCAGCAACAGATGGCTGAATACCGTCAGATTGTGAAAGAATTCCGCGAAAAAATCCGCAGTCAGTATAAGTAAATCACCTTGATCCTGGCAATGCCGGCGAACCACCATGAATTCGCCGGCACAATACTCTTATTGAATGATATGCGTTTGGCACAAACCTTAAAGGTCATATCCCGGATAGGAACGGGCCAGTTTACGCATCAGGCCTGGCCAGATCAGGTTGTCGCCCATGCCCGGTTGAAAAGCAGGTGCTGCCTGTTTACCCACAGTGTGCGCCATTGATTCAGGCTCTTCCAGAAGCTTGCCTTCTTCTCCCACAGACTGTGCCAGTATTTGAGTTTTGCAGGCGTTTTCCAGGAAGTAGGTCCGCAGGAACGCAATCGCACAGTTTGGACCAACGGTCAGTGTGCCGTGGTTCTTCAGGAGCAGCAGGTTCTTGTCACCCAGATCCCGAACAATTCTCTCACGCTCTTCGAGTTCCAGCGCAATACCTTCATAATCATGATACGCCAGATCGTCGATAACCTGCATGGCGAACTGGGTATAGCGTCTCAAACCGTCTTTCTGAGCAGATACCGCCACGCCATAAGGGGTGTGGACGTGGATCACACAGCCAGCATCTTCGCGTGCCATATGCACAGCAGAGTGGATGGTAAAGCCAGCTGGGTTAATGAAATAAGGTGTTTCCTGACAAATCTTGCCGTTCACATCGATCTTGACGAGCGATGAAGCGGTGATTTCCTCAAACATCAAACCGTAAGGGTTGATCAGGAAGCGCTCTTCCATCTCGCCATTTTCACCTGGTTCATCAGGCAGGCGAGCAGAAATATGAGTAAACACAAGGTCTGTCCAACCATAAATGGCGCACAATCTGTAAGTCGCTGCTAGCTCGCAACGCATATTCCATTCTGCGTCAGAAACCTTACCTTCAAGACTGTTAAGAGTAAGCGGGTCAATAATATCAAAACCTGCTGAAACCGTTGCTGCACTTGCATTTGCCATGGGATCATCTCCTTGAAACCGTGTTTGTAACTGGGAGCGTTGTACCTGCGGCCTGAGATTGAGAATGTCACATAGTTGACAATCTTGGACAGGTCATCTTCAATTCGTCCATGGACTCACCCCTGTCATACCGTCTTTCAGCCGATCCATGGGTCAGCAGCCTTGAGCCAACGGCCCGGTCTGTAATCATTTCAGAGGCAAGACCCCGTCTTTATCCATCCGGTTCGCTTGTCTATGCGCAGGATGAAGATGCAGAAGGGTTTTACGGCATAATCGGCGGTGAATTGAGGTTCACGCGAACCTCCTCTGATGGTCGCCGCACCACGCTCGTTCAAGTGGGAGCTGGAACCTGGGTGGGTGAATTGGCCTTTCTCGATTGGGCACCAAGAATGCATGACGCACATGCTGTGGGTGACACACTTCTCGCCGTCATACCTGCTCCCAAAATGCGCCAACTGGTCAGCCAGCACCCTGGTCTAAGAGATGGTCTCGTGAAATTACTGGCTTCTCACACACGTCGTCTCTATGCAGCCGTTGATGAACTCCTTTTCATGACACCGGAAAGACTTCTGGCAATCAGGCTTTGTGAAAGACTGGGTGAAGGCGGCAGCTCAACCATCTCCATGTCTCAGGAAGATATTGCGGGTCTCATAGGTATTTCCCGTCAAAGCGCAAACCGTATTTTAAAGAAACTGGAAACCGCCGGTATTATAAAGAGACAATACAGGGGATTTGAAATAGTGGACAAGGATGCACTTGCGGCGCGTGCCGCCAGATCTTGCTGATCAGGCGAAACTACTCGCAACTGTAAACAATGTGACATTTCTCCATCTAAATTGAGAATATAGACGCTCCATTAATCCAGAAATCGCAGAAAAATCAGAAATCCAGCTGCGATCAACATCAATGGAGGAATGAAGATGTTACTTGAGGTCTTTTTACCATTATCCCTCGCATTTATTATGTTTTCACTTGGTTACGGGCTGACCATCTCGGACTTCACCAGAGTTGTGAAATTTCCCAAAGCTTTCGCCATGGGCGCCGTTGCACAAATTGTTATGCTTCCGCTTATTGCCTTTACAATGTTGCACATTTTCAGCTTGCCACCTGAGCTTGCTGTCGGTGTCATGATCCTGGCCTTCTGCCCGGGCGGGGTCACATCCAATATCTTCAGTAAACTGGCAGATGGTGCAGTCGCCCTTTCGGTGACCATGACTGCCATTATGAGCCTGCTGGCTGTGGTGACAGTGCCGCTATTGGTTTCATTTTCCAATGACTATTTCCTTGGTGTAGCCGCACCTGAAATCAACGTGACCACACTCGGCATTCAGATGTTCCTGTTGACTGCAGTACCGGTCGGCATCGGTGTTGCGCTAAGAGCGATCGCACCGCGTTTCGCTGATATTGCAGAACCCTGGACTGGTCGGATAGCTGTTG
>CAWUJF010000345.1:0-4326 GCA_963922405.1 uncultured Hyphomicrobiales bacterium
TGCGCAAACCCTGCTGCAGCGCCTCTACAAGTCGGAACTGCTAACCGATTTCATCAGGCGCGTTCAAAATAAGAAAACACTCTACCGATGCGCTGATGAGTTTCAGGCGCTTAATGTGGTCTCACTGGAACCGGGCAGCTGGCATGCATGGCATTACGACACCACAGAATGCACTATCACACTGCTTCTTCAGGCCGCAGAGACAGGCGGTGAATTCACCTTTATCCCAAATTCGCGCACGGATCAGACCGAAGATCGTGAAAGCGTGGACAGGCTTCTTGCCGGTGATATGTCAGTCGCACAAACCTTCAGCCGAGGTGCGGGGACTTTTACACTTTTCCGTGGCGGCTACTCGCTTCATGGGGTCACACGCGTTGAAGGGAACATTCCCCGTGTCACAGCAATTATGACCTATAGTGAGGAACCGGATGAGATCATGAGTGATGATGTGAACATCAGGATTTACGGCAAGCGGGTGGAGCGCATTTTGGCAGAGCGCGGTTTAGTCAATTAGCTTTGGTCGATTTGTTAATCCCTGCCCTCTTGATCCCGTGAATCCAACTTTGTTCGGCACTCAGAGAATAATGTGGTTTGCAGACTTTTGCTGATCTCTATTCGTACACTTTTCCCAAATAGAGAATACGAGCAGCGGCTTTCCAAGCCTGTTCCGGTGTTTTTGCATCGAACCCAATTCTATTGCTGCTACCGCCGGCAATTGCGGCATCAAAAAACATGTTGAGGTCGTGGTTCATCCAATCTCTAACCCCAACAAGATACAAATATTCATCGCTGTATTTGGATTTTTCTTCCTCGTCGGGCAAATCATCGAGCATTGATTGAAGAAACACTATGAAGGTTTTCGCATCTCTAACTTCTTCTAGCCGCTGATACACCAGATCATCACTCATTTGATGCCCTCTTGATCCCGTGGATCCAACTTTGTTCGGCGCTCAGAGAGTAAAGTGGTTGGTAGTTGGCGACGAGGTAATGCGGCAGGATCACATCATTGAGATTGTCGAGCACGTAATAGTCTGAGGCGGTCTTCACCATTAAAACAGCGTGGTAAACGTCCTTGCGTTTGTCTTTCACCACGGTGATGAACATATTCTCTTCCGGCACGCCCATGCGCAGGAGAAGCGAATGTTTGACCAGCGCAAAGTCCTCGCAATCGCCCACGCCTGTGCGCACAGACTGGGAGAAAGATTGCCAGTAATCGATATCAGGGCGGATGGTGATGTCTTCGCGATATTCAATCGTTTCATTCACCACGCGGTTTACGTATTCCAGTTTCCGAGACAGTTCGAAATCCTGACCCAAATTCACGGCTTTGCGGAAGTCATGCAGGATTTTGCTGTCACAGGCAGGAGAAGAACCGCATGAAGGTGACAGGAGGTTATCGTCTTCCAGCGCCATTAGCTGGCGGTTGAATTCCATTGTCTTCGACCCACCAAACTTGATGGGGTGATATCCAAAGAATTTCGGTTCTGTTGCCTTTCTCGGCAACGGCTCTTCTTTTGGCTGGGCATTGTAAGCGTATTCCACCTCTTTGGTGGGGATGGAGCTGGTGATCGTCTGATCGATGTTGGAGCTCGTTGTCTTGCAAGCAAACAGAAGCAACATAATTGCCAGTGCAAGGCTTTGCTTTATGGTCGGCAAAAATGAGGACACGCAACACAACTCTCTGCAAACAATGGTGCGAGAAGGCTATCAAAATATGGTTAGCCATTGGTAAAGCGGCAAGTCGGGCTAACCATCAACACTGGATATTGCCTTAATGGATGAACCCTCATTCTTGTCATTCTCGGCAGAAATGTTATGAAAATCCAATGGATCAGTTTGCGTCATCATCTCTCCCGAAAGCAGCAGTGAAAAACAAGCAAGTGCCGCCGCGCCTGCGCAACGGTATCGGCTCGCTTGTCGCTTCGGTTTATCCTGATCATGACGCGGAGCGCCTCATCTCTGAAATTGTGGACGCGTTCTGGCCAGACGCAAAAATGCCCCGCAAACGTGGCCGGGCACCGGGCAATGCGACCTGGAGCGAAAAAGACAGCTATGTGATCACCTACGGCAACACCTTCGTGGATGGGGAATACAAGCCACTGGATCTTCTGCATGATTTTCTGGAGAAACACCTCAAGGGCAAGATTAACGGCGTACACATCCTGCCTTATTTTCCATTCACATCTGACGACGGGTTTGCGATCACTGACTATCGGGCGGTGAACAGTAGCCTGGGCGCCTGGGAAGACATTGAGCGGATCGCTGGTGATTTCCGGCTGATGTCTGATCTGGTGATCAATCATTGCTCCAGCCAAAGCACCATGTTCAGCGATTATCTGCAGGGGCATGAACCCTATGACCGGTTTTTCTTTGAGGCCTCTCCTGAAGATGACCTTACAAAGGTCGTCCGCCCCCGCGCGCATCCACTTCTGCGCAAGGTGGAGACCGCGAACGGGCCGAAACATGTATGGTGCACGTTCAGCCATGACCAGGTGGACTTTGATTTCCGCAATCCGGAAGTGTTGCTGGAGTTTCTCCGCATCTTGCGGTTTCACATTGACCGTGGTGTGCGCACCCTACGCCTAGATGCGGTGGCGTTTCTCTGGAAGAAAGCGGGAACCTCTTCCATTCATCTTCGGCAAACCCATGAAATTGTTCGCCTGATGCGGTTACTCACGGATTACAACGAAGAGGCTATGATCCTCATTACGGAAACCAATGTTCCGAATTTTGAAAATCTGAGCTATTTCGGCAATCGAAACGAGGCTCATGCGGTTTATAACTTCTCTCTGCCACCACTCTTGTTGCATGCGCTGTTAAACGGCACATCCAAACACCTCAACGCCTGGCAGATGAGTATGCCCCCTGCCCAGCTTGGTTGCTCCTATTTCAACTTTACCGCCTCTCATGACGGGATTGGCATGCGTCCGGCAGAAGGATTGTTGAGCGAAGAAGATATCTCCCACATGATTGAAACCGTTATGGGTTTTGGTGGGATGGTCAGTTTGCGTGAAGGAAATGACGGGGAAATGCACCCTTACGAAATCAATGTTTCATTGTTTGATGCATTGCAGGGCACGGTTGATGGAAGAGATGACTGGAACGTGGAACGTTTCCTTTGCAGCCAGACCATCGCCATGGGGCTTGAAGGTATTCCGGCCATTTACATTCACTCTCTGCTTGGCACGCATAACGATCATGAGGGCGTGGAGAAACTGGGCCATAACCGGGCCATTAATCGGCGTCGCTGGCATTATCCCGAAATCCTTTCTCTACTTGATGACCCTGGCTCCAGTCATGTGCGTGTCTTTGAGGCGATGAAACGATTGATCGGGATCAGGATATTGCAGCCGGCATTTCACCCGAACGCCACTCAGTTCACGCTTCAATTGGGCGAAGCACTGTTTGGTTTCTGGCGCCAAAGCACAGACCGGACACAGAGTATTTTTGCGATCCACAACCTCACGGATCAGCCGGTTTCGATCTCCGCACTCTCGCTCAACCTCATTGATGGCGAAAACTGGAAAGATCTTTTGTCGGACGAAACTATTGATCGCTTTGAGGGAGATATCGAGTTCGCTCCCTATCAGTGCCGCTGGATCACGAACCGGATCTGACCCTTGAAAATCCCCGGAATAGAAAATCTAATCTTCTTCACCGATCTTGATGGCACTTTGCTGGATCATGAAACCTATTCCTATGCCCCAGCGCTTGAAGCATTGGATGCGCTGAACAACCGGAACGTTCCTCTAATCATCGCATCGAGCAAGACGGCTGCGGAAATTGAGCCACTTCGTCGCGAACTTGGTTTTGAACATTGCGAAGCGATAGTTGAAAACGGCTCTGGCATGATTTTTTCAGAAAATGATCAACAAATTCAGAGCGATACATATCACTCGCTGCTGGAGAAAATTTCGGATATCCCGTCACCATACCGGGATAAGTTTGTGGGATTTTCGCAGTGGAACGCAGCGGAAGTGTCTGCGCGAACCGGTTTGACCCTGGAGGCCAGTGGGCTTGCAAAGAAGCGTCAGTTCTCTGAACCCGGCATTTGGCAGGGAAACAAGGAAGAACTTGAGGTTTTCAGTGAATTGCTCGCGGAGCAGGGAATAATGCTGCAACAGGGCGGCAGGTTTATCTCGCTCTCCTTTGGCGGCAATAAGGTGGCATTCATGAAGGAACTCATCGAGAAGCACAGTGGAGGCAATTCCCTGCGCTTCAGTGTGGCGCTGGGTGATGCACCCAATGATATGGCCATGCTTGAAGCGGCCGATCTGGGTATTGTCATTCCTAACCCGGCGCATCATGGTATGGATAGAATACCCG
>CAWUJF010000346.1:0-4313 GCA_963922405.1 uncultured Hyphomicrobiales bacterium
AATGGCGTTGGCACTCCTATTGGAAAACTTGCGAATCAGTAAGCCTTACCCATGGTTTAGAACATTGGGTGCCATATGTGAATCGATAAGCAGCGATTTCAACGATACTTAACGGATTAAAATTGGAATGGTGTTATTCCACAGATACTAACTCAGCGAGTTTTATTCGCTGTATCTTTCCGGATGGGCCTTTGGGTAGGTCAGGAAGGAAGTAAATATGGTCGGGCGATTTGAAATGACCAAGCTTGTTATGACAGATTTTCATGAGCTCTTCAGTTGTTACTTTTGAACCTTCACTTAGTTTTACGCCTGCCTCTACCCGTTGACCGTAGTTGTCACATGCCACGGGAAATGCGGCTGCCTCAATTATGTCTGGGTGGGAGTAAAGTGCTTCATCAATCTCCCGTGGCGCAATGTTCTCCCCACCCTTGATGATCAATTCCTTCAACCGTCCCGTTACAAACACATAGCCTTCTTCATCCATCCGACCGAGATCACCGGTTCGTAACCATCCATCTTTTGTGATCGCTTCATTCGTCGCAGTTTCATTCTTGAGATAACAGCGGAGAACATTCCTGCCTCTCACAAGAATCTCACCTTCTGTTCCCCTTGAAACCTCATCCTGAAATTCGTCCGCAATGATCACGTCGTTTCCATATGCGATGCCCGGTGAACCAATTTTTCGCGTCAAAGGGGGTAGTGGATTTGACAGGATCGGAGCTGCAGTTTCAGTGAGCCCCATCGTTTCAATGACTGGAACCCGGAAACGTTTTTCAAAAGCTTCATGCATCTCTGGTGACAATGGTGCAGAAGCAGACCTTCCAAACCGGAGATGATCACAACCTTCGGAACTTCCGTCAGGCTTATCGGCATTGTGTAAAAGGTAGGAAATTTGAGTGGGCACAACTGAAAACCAACTGCAGTTATGTTTGCGTATCAGGTTCCAGAATGAAGAAGTGGAAAACTTTTGAGGAATAACCAGACTTCCGCCGGTGACAAGGGCACCCATAAGTGAAACGCAGAATGCATTGATATGATAAAACGGAAGCACGCAAAGACCCCGGTCTTTTGCTGTGAGCTCGTGCGCTGTTGCTGTGTTGGTGCCGCCTGCAATAAGATTTGATTGGGTCAGCACCACACCTTTTGGTCTACCCGTGGTTCCTGATGTGTACATCAGCAGACCATCGTCTGTTTCATCAGCATGGTGCGTACCTAGGTTAGCAGCAGCGGCCAAAGGTTCGGAAAGTTTAAAGGTTTCCAGGTCTGCTTCTGCCTGCTCAAGCGAGCTTGTGATGGTTTTTAACCCGCCATCATCACAAATCACCAGTTTCGTCCCACTATGGTTGAGCACATAGGTTATGGTGCTTTCACCGGCCACCAGGTTGATAGCGGTTGCCAGATATCCCCCATACAAAATGCCCAAAATAGCAAGGGCGCCATCCAAACTGTTGGAAAATGCATACGCCACGGGGCTGCCGGAAGTTATTCCTCTCCCACGGATCATATTCGCGAATGAAATTATTCTTTCTTTGCTTTCACGAAAATTAATCTGTTGCCCTGTTTCAGGATCAATCAGAAATATCTGCTCCGGTTGGTTTTCTGCGAGACCATCGATCAGTTGTCTTATCGATAAATCGGATTCTGGCAGCGCGTGCGCTTCGCTCATTTTCCAACCCGCTTCCAGTAGTCACCAAAAATATCCTCAGGTGATGGCTCGTTAAGAGGTATCGTCCGTACGATCTTCGTGGTGTTCATGAAATGATGATAATTTAGGTTGTCATCGATTGAGTTACCGCCCCAGGAACCGCATCCCATTGAAAGTGAAAACGGCATACCGTTGTCAAAAGAGCCACCGGTGGCAAAACAATGGGCTTGGTTCACAATGACCCGGCACGTGGGAACTTCATGACCAAGCTCAACGGCTCTGGCGTCTTCATTGGTGTGTATACCGATCGAGTGACCTGCACCTTGATGTGCGAGAATAGCCTTCGCTTTGGATTTTGCGTCCTGAAAATCTTTTGCAAAATAGATAGACGTAACCAGAGAAAGTTTCTCACCTGACTCAGGAAACTCTGGTCCGATGCCTTCACCTTCGACAAGGAGAAACTTCACTTCATTTGCATCGAGGTTCAACTTAGCTACATCGATTACCTGATCAATGTCTCTGGCAATCATGAACCTGTTCAGTTTTCCGTCCTGGAAAAGTGATTGCTTCAATTGTGTTGCTTGATCTTCGACAAGCAACTTACCACCACACTCGTCGATAGCATTCAGGAATGCGTCTTTTATTTCATCAACGACAACAAGTACATTCTCTGATGAACAGGACGTGGCATTATCGAAAGTTTTGGAAGCCGTAATTTTCTCGGCTGCGGATTTAAGATCAGCGGTTTCGTCGACAATTACTGTTACATTGCCAGCGCCTACACCGACCGCTGGTGTGCCTGATGAATAAGCACGGCGCACATTATCCTGACTTCCGGTAACAACAAGCAGATCAACTGTTTCCATCAATCGCTGTGTCTTGATTTTTGAAGAAGGAGCCGGAACCATTTGCACGAGTTCCGGATTAACTCCCACTTTTGCTAATTCTGTATGAATGTAACCGACCAATTTTTCACAAACCGTTACTCCTTTTGGAGATGGAGAAAGGATGATCGCATTGCCGCATTTAAGGGCGTTGATTACATTATTTGTAGGAGTCGCGACCGGATTGGTAGAAGGCACTACCGCACCTACGACGCCTACCGGTCGAGCGATTTCAGTTATTCCCAAATCAGCATCTTCTTTTGTGATCCCACATGTTTTAGCTGATTTTATATCACGTAATAGCCCAAGTGTTTTCCGATGATTTTTTGTGATCTTGTCTGCCACCTTTCCAAGGCTGGTTGTCTCAACTGCAAGCTTGGATAGCTCTTCATTCCTTGAAGGTTCCATTAATGCCCAGGCTGCTGCTAGCGCTGCCTGATCGTATTTGTCTTGAGATGCTGTTGCTTCAAATTCCACCTGAGCTTCGCGGGCGCGTCTTACAAGTTCATCTACAATCTGGGCCTCTGCATCATCAGAAATCGGAGCTACAGACATTTCCTAAATTCCTTAGTTGTTTTGGCCGGGCGGGGTTATCCCGCCCGGTGTATAAATCATAGACCTTTTAAGAGTTCAGCGAGAAATTTCTCTCTCTCTGACCACATCTCTTGCACTTCTGCACGTGTCATGATTCTCATTGGCGAACCACCGGCCTTCATACGTTTAGCCACCCGGCTGTGCGCAAACATCTCAGGCACTTTAGCAGCCAGCTTATCGATGATTTCCTGTGGTGTTCCCTTTTTCACCATCAATCCGCGAAAGTTCACGGAAGAATTATCCACGTCGTAACCAGCTTCCATAAGCGTTGGCACATCTGGCAAGAATTCTGCATTGCGCTCAAGATCTGCGACCGCAAGTATCTTGACGTTTCCTGCTTCACGGGCACGGAAAGCGTCAGACAGGTTATTGATACCGCCAACCACGTCGCCAGCAATTACTGCTTTCATAGCAGCTGCACCACCACCTTTGGTAGGGATGTACGCAAACTTGGCTTCAGTAGCTTTTTCTAGTTGCAGGGCGGCAATATGGTGTCCAACAAACAGGCCAGCACCGGAGAGAGTTGCTTTTCCCGGGTTCGCTTTGGCAAATTCCACAAGTTCACCAATTGTATTGAACTCGCTATCTTTTCCCACAACGACTACCGCTGGATCAGCTCCCCAATTTGCTATGGGCTCGAAACTGTCCGCTGAATATTGCACACCGCCTTTAATGGATTGGGCAATGAAATGCGGAATGTTGTATGCAGACATTGTATAGCCGTCAGCCTCAGCCTCAGTTGCAAACCAGTTCCAGCCCACACGGCCGCCCGCTCCAGGCTTGTTGACGATGTAAATGGGTTGACCAAGAACATCTTCATTTCCGGCGACCATCGTCACAATTCGTGCCTGAAAGTCTGTGGCGCCTCCTGCTCCATAGGAAACAGCTACACCGATAGGCCTGTCTGGATACTCTCCTGCAATTGCAGATGTGGCTGACATTGCTATTCCAACAATGCCAGCGGCCATCATTTTAATGTATTTATTCATATTCTTTTCCTCCCTTGAATAAATCTCCTAATCAAAACCAAATTCCTCGTGGTGTTTGTACCTTCAGTAAAACAGCAAAAAGTCCGTAGATTATGGTCATGAACATGATCGTCACCGCAATTTGTCTTGCCGTCGCCTTGCTGTTCATCAGTGGTGCGGGGTCATAAAGTTTGTACATGATGAAAAATGTGATCGTTGATG
>CAWUJF010000347.1:0-4291 GCA_963922405.1 uncultured Hyphomicrobiales bacterium
GTTCTCGGGGTCAAGTTTTATGGTTGCGTCGAAGGTGGCGAACCTACCCTTAACTTCATTGTTCTGAACCTTTAGCTGAAACTCCAGGGAACGGTTTTCCTTGTCGATGATCCAGTCAGCTGACAGTGCTGGGGATATGGAGGAAGCGCCCCATAACAGCGCGGCCATGGATAATTTGATTAAAGTGTTCACGGCATCATCCTTTTTATAAGTCCGTCTTTCAAAACAACAGTGTGCATGATGGCGGCGCCAATGTGTCCAAACAGCAGAAGCGTTAGAGCAATTGCTCCCAGGGTATGCATCCATCCACTTACTTCACGCCAGAACTCCGGGTTTGAATTCAGGAATGAAAGATGCGGGATTTCAAACAATCCGAAATAAAGTGTGGGAAACTGCAGTTCCGCCACTGAAACTGAAATCCACCCGCTTAACGGCATGAGCAACATCAAGCCGTACATTATCCAGTGAACCGCCTCTGCTGCGCGTTCCACGGATGGGGATAGTGGGGTGGCATATTCCGGCGGTTTGTGAGTGAACCGCCAGAATAGTCTTATGAGTAAAAGCGCCAGAAGAGTGAATCCCACGGATTTGTGGAGCTGATAGAGTTCAAACTTGAAACCCAGATCTTCTTCAAACCGTCTCATCCACAGACCCACCGTTAACAGGCCGAAGATTAACAGGGCACTCACCCAATGCAGGATGACTGCCAATTTTGTATATTTGGCGCTTTGCATTTTGAGGTCTGAAGACAGATTACTGCTTCTTCAGCTCCGTATTGATTTCGATAGCAATTGGACCGGTAGAGAAATTGCCAACCTTGAAGGCCATATGATCAATTTCGGTTGTTGCTTTGAATGCAACCCAGTCACCTTTGTAGTAGTCAAGAAACTGGCCGACCGGATGTTCACCCAGGTGGGTAAGTTCGGCCTTTAGTGTTACAGGAAGTGTGACACCGTGAATGGTCACATCACCTGTCACATCTGCAGTTTTATCGCCTGTCTTCTTGATTGAAGTGCTTTTGAAAGAAATGTCAGGGTGTTTTTCCACGTTCAAATAGTCAGAGCTTTTCAGGTGGGTATCCAGTGCTTCAAAGCCACTTGAGAGGCTGCTCACATCGATTTTCACTTCAATTGATGAATTCTCCACATTGGCTTCATCCAGTTTCAGAGTGCCAACAATCTTGTCGAATTCAGCATGCTGCTGGGACACACCGGCATGGCTCCAGCCAAACCTAACTTCTGTATGTCCAGGGTCCATTGCATAGGTATCTGCAGCCAGTGCTCCACCTGCTAATGCTAATGATCCGGCCAGTGTTGCTGAAAAAAGGGCCTTTTTGACAATCTTATTCACGCCAATTCTCCTTGTTTTAATTCGGTAGCTTGAAGATAAGCTACACAAAAAATTTTAAAAGCCATGTTTGAGAAACAGACTGTTCACTCAACACAACTTGTTGAATTATGATTGTTAATCCCAACGCAAAACATGGGATATAGTGATCCTATCTTTATAATTGTATTTTGAGGGTAAAATGATGTTGATTGCCGGATTCTTCCAGAAAAATTTCAATAAAATCAGTTTCTTAGCTCTGTTTTTCGCTTTGCTCGCAGGATCAATCAGCGCTAATGCGGGTGATCGACATGCGGGATATTACTATCCGGCGCCGGCAACTGAGGAAACCTATCAGTCGCCATTACCACCGTTTCCAGACGTCACGCGGCACTCGCGCGTGGCTTTCGTTACTCAACTCGACAAACTGCAAAAACAAAAAGTATACGCGCCCACATATCATATGTTTGCCAAAGGCGGAGATGCCGAAAAGCTTATCATCGTGGCAACGGAGCAAGGGCGGTATAAAACTCTGTTTCAGCTCAGAGGGTTGCTTGCCTCCATGACTGCTGACGCTCGCACATCACCATTGTTTACAAAACTGGGTAATGTGGCGCAGCTTAATTTCTTTGACCTGTTACGTATGGCAGGCTTCAAACAGCTCACCATAACCAATGGCGATGACATGGCTCACCGAGTTTATTTTGAGTGAAGTTACAGCATAGCGCAAAAATTATCAAAATTCTGATCGGCGTATCGCGCTGAAAAATAGAGTTTTTCTTCTTCAAATATGGGATGAGATCCGGAAAATCTGTTTTCCCTCTTGAAAATAGTTTAACGTTGAACTAAATTAGTTTAACCTTAAACTAAATAGGAATTCTTGATATGCCCAGTAAATCGCGCAGGAACTTTTTGAAGATTGTTGGAGGCGGGGTAATCACCGCTGCAGGTGCGGGGACACTGTTTGCATTTACCAGAACGCCACATGCCGCAATTGAGCCCTGGCGTCTGGCTATTGCGCCCACAAATGAAATAGATGTGCGGAAAGTCGTGCTCTCTCACGCAATTCTGGCACCTAATCCGCACAACAGGCAGCCATGGATGGTTGATCTTGTGGGTGATAATGAAATTGATCTTTATTGTGATTTAAACCGCCGACTGCCGGAGACAGACCCCTTTGATCGTCAAATTACCATAGGATTGGGCTGCTTTCTTGAGCTTGCCGATCTGACTGCGCGAAAAGCTGGATACCGGATGGTGACCAAACTCTTTCCGGATGGAGAAGGTACGCCGAGACTTGACGAGCGCCTGGTTGCCAAAATCACGCTTGAACCGGACGACAGCGTGAAAGCGGACAGTTTGTTCGACCAGATTTTCACAAGACGCTCCAACAAGGATCCGTTTGATACAAGCAAAACTGTTTCTGTAGAAAATGCGGATGCTATTGTGTCGGTGGCTGACAGTTCAGTTATGACAGGCCATGTTTTGGATCAGACTCAGATTGGCCGTTTGCGTGAATTAACCTGGGATTCCCTCGATATCGAAATGCGCACCTATAGAACTGCCAAGGAGAGCATCGATTTGATGCGGATCGGAAAGTCAGAGATTGAGGCAAATCCTGATGGGATTGATCTGGGCGGGGCATTTATAGAGACCATGGCTGCGCTGGGTCAGCTAAGCCGGGAAAAAATGCTTGAGTTTGATTCCGTGATGTTTGAGCAGTCGCAAGCCGCTATACGCCCCTATACACAGACTGCCATGGGCTATGTGGCGGTTAAAACTGCAGGTAATTCCCGGATGGATCAAATTCAGGCTGGAAGGAACTATGTGCGCATGAACCTAAAGGCAACGGAACTGGGCATTGCCATGCATCCGCTGTCACAAGCATTACAGGAATTTGAGGAAATGGAGCCTTTCTATATGCAAATGCGCGACGAACTGGGTATACAGAACAATGAAACCCTGCAAATGTTCGCCCGTATTGGATATGGTGAGACACCTGCACCCAGCCCACGATGGCAATATGAAACACGCATCAGGAATAACGCATGAACGATAAGCCGGAAATTACTGCCGAACAACGAGCGCAGTATTTTCGGTTTTTCAATGAGGTCGGCATCATCAATCAGCTTTCAAGCACGAAAGCTGAGCGTGTGATGCCACACGGCCTTACCATGTCGCAGTTCGGGGTGCTAAATCACTTCATGCGGGGGTTGCCGCCTAAGTCACCGCAGGATCTGGCTGCTGCATTTCAGGTAACAAAAGGTGCCATGACCAACACGCTGAAGCAGCTGGACAGCAAAGGTTTTGTAAAAATTACACCGAGTGAAACGGATGGTAGATCCAAAATCGTTTCCATTTCGGACAAGGGGCGCGCTGCCCATGTGGATGCACAGGCCGCACTTGCGGAAGTGTTCCAGGATTTCGTGGCGCATTTCAGCTTTGAAGACGTCAATGCCCTGATACCCGGACTGGAAAAAATTCGGATCTGGCTCGACGAAAACCGTTAAGTCATCAGTTTTTGTAGTCTGGTTCCTCACGGTCGAGGATCTCTTTCAGATCTGAAAAATGATATCCGGCCTGATCATCATATTCTTCTATTTCCCGGGCAGTTTTTTCTGCAATCTCTTCTGAAAGAACCCGTAAAGGTTGACCGGTCCAAAGCGCCTTGATGTAGGTTTCTGCCGCTCTTTCGAAATAGAACAGGCGGTTAAAAGCATCGGCTACGCTGTCTCCAATAACCATCACACCGTGATTTCCCATCACCATGACCTTGATCTTCGGATCTGAAAGGAGCTGCGAACACCGCTCACCTTCTTCTTCAAAAGCCAATCCGCCATAGTTCTCATCAACCACATGGCGATTGTGGAAAATAGCTGTGTTCTGATCGATTGGCTTCATGATCGAATCTGCAAGACTGGCCAGCACTGTTGCGTGGATTGAATGCACATGCAGGGCACAGCGG
>CAWUJF010000348.1:0-4277 GCA_963922405.1 uncultured Hyphomicrobiales bacterium
CATGAAGAAATTCATGCCAATGGCAATCACGAGGGCAATTACCATCCCCGTCTGTCCACCGATCAATAGCCCCACGCCCATAAACAGGGCTGTCATGAAAGCAAGAAGGACCCCAGTGCGCAAAACATTCATTTCAAAATTCCCATTTCACAGGTGTATTTCACGATTTAAGACACATATAGGTAATCAAAGACCCGGAAGCAAAATGGAATGTTAGTAATGGCTGCCAATGACAACAACAAAGAAATGCCGGAAGCAGCAAAGCGTGCATTGGCTGAAGCACAAGAACGCCGTGAACAAAAGCTAAAAGCAGAAAAAGACAAAAAACCGGCACCAAAGGAAATCCTTGGTAGAGATGGCCCGGATCCGGTGCGTTTTGGCGATTGGGAGAAAGACGGGATCATAAGTGATTTCTGAATTTACAACCTGACTTTCCCTGTCCTGAAATGAAACAATCCCAAATTCTGTTTCATTACCAATCAATTATCTATTGATTGACCAAGCTGTTTCTGCTCACTTGTTAACCTTCTATTAACCCTGAAATTCCGAAAAACCCTTGATTTTCAAGTCTACGTAAAAACTACGTAGGCCAAACGAGCTGATGGCATCGCAATTGCAAATCTCTCTGCAACAAATGTGCGGAGAACAAAATGTTAGATACTCAAAAAGTCTCATCGGCCCTGAACCTGTTTAAATCGGACGAAAAGGGTTCAATCATCCCTATGACAGCCCTGATGATGAGCACACTGTTGATCACAGCAGGAGCGGCTTATGACTACTCAATCCTCAGCCAGTCGCGCACAAAAATGAACGACGCGCTTGATTCAGCAATTCTTGCGACCGGTAAGCAGTTACTTGCAGGTGACACATCAGCTGCCAGCCTACGTCAGAGATTTGATGATTTCTATTTCACAAACCTTAGTGGCTTAGGTGCACTTTCAAAAGATCATCAGGTCATCGAATTTAACGTGGACTTCAATACCGGCGAAGTCAAAGCGGTCACTCAAAGCACTTACAACACATCTTTCATGGCCGTAACCGGCCTGACAAGCGTCAATGTGGTTTCGTCAGGTGCGGGTATCTTTGAGCAGAAGGAAACTGAAGTTGCCCTTATGCTGGATGTTACTGGTTCTATGAATGATCCAGCTAGCACATCACCTGACGGTGATTCAAAACTCGACGGACTAAAGGATGCGGCCAGTGCAGCAGTCGAAAAGCTTCTGGAGTCTGACAATGTTCGTGTTGCTTTGGCACCATACTCTGCAGCGGTCAATGCAAATGTTATAGGTGCTGCGGGTCAAAGTCTTACAAGTATAGTCTCCAGAGGTCAGTCATCGCCTTGCGTGACAGAGAGATCGGGAGTTGATGAGAACACTGATGTCACGTTCGAAGGTTCTTTTCTTGCCCGCGATACAACCACCTGTCCAAACGCAACTGTACGCCCACTAACAACTAACAGCCAACTCTTGCTGGATGATATAAAAGATTACTCAGGTGCTCATACAACAGCAGGTCATATGGGCATTGCATGGAGCTACTACATGCTATCCCCAAAATGGAAAGCGGCTTACTCAAACGCTTCAAAACCAGCAGAATACTCAAAGGATGTAGACAAGATAGCAATCCTAATGACTGATGGAATTTTTAACAAAGCTTATACTGGAGTTGAAGGGCCAACACGTTCAACACAACTAGCAGAAGATCTTTGTGCAGACATGAAAGCTGAAAAGAGCGGAAATCCTGGCATCACAGTTTATGCCATTGCATTTGATGCTCCTCCTGAAAGCGAGAAACTGCTTAGGGAATGTGCCACGCCAGACACAGACGGAACCCAATACTTCTATGCCGCGGCAACTAATGAAGAACTCGTCTCAGCTTTTGAAGAGATTGCAAACAATATCCAGTCCTTACGCCTTAGCCGCTAATTATAGAGATTAAACCGGGGGAAACGCCGTCTCAGAGCCAACTGGCCGAGGCGGCGTTTTGGTTTGTATTGGAGTAACCTTTAAAACAGCGCAAGCCTGAAAGCTTTTTTATCAGGCAACGATCCTGACAGGTTCTGCAACCGGTTGTGTCGCAGTAAGTTCACCATCTACACCCAGATCGAGCAGCTGATCGACGCTGAGAGGGGCGTACTCTTCTTTGTTGTCCTGAGCTTGAGAACGCAGGGAGACTGCATTCAAGTTGAGACCACGGATGATAACCGGTGGTGTCTCTTCTTCCGGAATTTGCCAGAAACCAAACTTGGCTGCCAGCTGGCCGAAGAAAAGATGTGAGCTCGAAAGCGCGAATGGAAGCACGAATGCAGGTCCCACAAAAACCGGCAAACAAATTGCCATCAATGCGATACTTGTATTGTCCTTACTAAACACAGCAGCGAAACCGACAAGACCAAACACCATTTGTGGCCATAGGTGAGTAAAGGTGACCCAGAAAGGAAGTGATTGAGCTTGTCTTGATTGAGAAACCCAACCTTTTGCCCGGCCAAGCACAAACATTTTGAACAGGAAGATCGTGTTTGCAACAGCCATTAGAGGCGCAAGCATCATTGAGAAAACGATTTCCAGCAACGACCCAGCGATAACGGCTAATCCGCCACCAAAAGAACGCCTCAGATCCTTGCGGAACAACACATCGAGAATGGATACGATCTTTGGAGCAAAAATCATCGCCATAATCATACCAAACAATGTGTAGCCCGGGCCAACTGCCTGCATATGCACGGGCACCAGGTCATTGTTCACGAATGCAGTAGTACCAAACACTACAAACAGCATCCAGGCAGGCGAACCAATGAACATCAAAATCGCTAGTACAAGCTGTATCCGACTTGTGAGATGAAGACCCGGCTCATTGAGTAGTTTGAAATACTGCATATTGCCGTGGCACCAACGCAGATCCCTGCGGATAAACTCCAGAATATGAGGTGGATTTTCTTCATAGGAACCCATCTCATCTGCAATGACCCGGCACTCATAACCGGCACGGCGCATAAAAGTAGCTTCTACCTGGTCATGACTTAGCACCCAACCAGACATCGGCCCCTTGCCGGAAAGCTTTGGCAAATGACAGGCTTCGATGAATGGTTTCAACCTGATGAGCGCATTGTGTCCCCAGTAAGGACCGCAATCAGCCTGCCACCAGGCGCTACCCAGAGTAAATGACTTCATGCCCATCCGCATTCCGAACTGGAACACACGGGTGAAAGCACTGTCAGAAGGCAAACCAACCACGAGGCTTTGTAAGATACCCAGATTGTCATTCTTCTGCATCACACGCACCATGCGCAGAATTGCAGCTGCAGACATCACACTGTCCGCATCAAGCGTTAGCATGTAGTCGTGATTTCCACCCCATTCCTCACAGAACTCTCTGATATTGCCGGCCTTGAAGCCCCAATTGTCAGTTCTTCTGCGATAGGTGACTTCAATTTCACCATCCCAAGCTTCTTTCAGTTTGGAAAATACGCTCTCTTCTTCTTGGATTACATCTTCGAAGGATGAGTCACTCAGAACATAAACATGGAAATTTGAACCCTGCCCGGCTGCAACCAATTGCGCCATCATTGCAGTCAGGTTTCGGTTAACCTGATCCACATCCTCATTTCGAATGCACATTGCAAGAGCAGTTGAGGTTTTGATCTTTTCTGTACCCTTGATCTCAGCAAGAGCAGGATAAACATACTCAGCGGGGTTTTTGGTCAGGCGCATCAGGCCAAATCCGATTACCGCGTTCCAAAAGCCAATTGCTGTCCAAGGTAGGGTTATTGCAAAACAGGCCAGCAATATCCATTCAGCCCAGGATAATCCCATATAAGCCAGGGAATAAATCATCATGGATATGAGTATGAAGATTGTTCCGAATACCAGTCCAGCAAAAAGGGCTCTACGTTGGGTCGGGTTCATGATGGCTAATACCTGTACTTGCAATAATAAAAATTTGACAAAAATCATTTCTCACGGCTTTAAGGCACAAAGATGGATGGAATTTGTCTCCTGTCGTCGTTGTATAAAGAAAGTAAACTGAATTGTGGCTGAACAAATGAGTCAAAAAAACGTGATCACTTCGAGAGCAAAACGACTGACTTATCCAAAACCAAATGAAGCAAGTATTGAAAACTGTCAAGCATTTGATTTTAAAGAAGATTATGTACTCATAAATGTCCTGCACTCGGGCATAAGCAGGGGTACTGAAAGCCTTGTCTATGGTGGCAAGGTACCTGCCTCGGAGTGGTCCAGAATGCGCTGCCCACACCAGGTGGGTGAATTCTCCTTCCC
>CAWUJF010000349.1:0-4275 GCA_963922405.1 uncultured Hyphomicrobiales bacterium
ATAACCTCAGAATCCCTCGAAAAGGTCAATGAACTTCTAGATGCTGCCCGCAAAGGCAAAGCAAACCAAGCCAGACAAGTGAACCATCCCCTACCGCAGGCAGAAGATCTCCCCGTAAGTTATCAAGCGGCCAAATTAAACGAGAAAGGGAATGTTGTTTTATTCGGTCGCAGTGAAGGACAAGTGGCCAATTTGCAGCGACGACTGATGAGTTCTCAGCTGGCAATGGAAAGAGAAGTGACAAAGCTTCGCAATTTTGAAAACAGGTATCGTGCAGCTTTTCAATTGTCACAGCTCCCAAAGATTATCGTAGACGCTGGCAGTCTACGGATCCTGGATATCAATACTTCGGCCACCTCCATTCTGGGAAAAACATATGAGAAACTGGAAAACAAAAGAATCCTAAGTCTCTTCGATGACGAAGGTAGCTCAATTCTTCACAAGCTGCTTTTGGCGGCAATTGATAACCAGCACCAAAAAGATGCTGTTATCCGATTAATGTCTGGTGAGCTGGTGAATATCAGGATTGTAACGTTCAGGCAGGATGGGCATTCACTTCTGCTCTTGTTTTTTTCTCCAACCACAGAACCAACCGCTATCATCAATGATACCGTCGACAGCAAAATACTCAGCCTCTTTAAGGAGATGCCAGACGCATTTGTCGCCACAAATGCCGACTTGAGAGTGATAACGGCCAACAGAGCTTTTTATGATTTAATGGCGCTTTCCAATGCAAGCGAAGTCGATGGCGTCTTATTTGACCGTTTTTTCGAGCGACCGTCAGTGGATTGTAAAGTCCTGATCGCAAATGTCACAGAACATGGTATTGTTCGCAGATTTGCGTCCTCAATGGCGACCAAATTCGGTCAGTCAGTCAATGTGGAAATTGCCGCATGCCAGTTAGAAATGAGTGGGGAATCCATACTCGGTTTCTGGATACGGCCCACAAATAGCCTAATCACAGGGACAGAGACGAAAAAGGATAATTTGGCCCGTTCAAACGAGCAAATTGCAAATCTCGTCGGTCATATGCCACTCAAAGATATCGTCCGAGACACAACAGCAATGATCGAAACATTGTGCATAGAAACCGCCCTTGAACTCACAAAGAACAATCGTGCTTCTGCTGCACAAATGCTCGGCGTTAGCAGGCAAAGCCTTTATACGAAGCTTGGAAACGATAAAGGTAAAAAAGAGTAATACTTTTATTACGATCATAAATGTCAATTTTATTTGACATATGCTGCACTTGGCCATAGCCTTAAAACATGGCTATTTCTTCGTCTGAACTTTCGACAAACAAAGCAGATTTTGGCAAATATCCGAAGATATCAAGTGTCATTGAATTGCTGAAACCTGTTACCTGGTTCCCACCGATGTGGGCCTTTTTGTGTGGCGCCATTTCCAGTGGCGTAGCATTTGAGGAAAACTGGTTGCTTGTCACCTGCGGTATTGTGCTAGCCGGACCACTGGTCTGCGCCATGAGCCAAGCCATCAACGACTGGCATGATCGTTTTGTGGATATGATAAACGAGCCTGATCGACCCATTCCTTCTGGAAGGATACCGGGCAAATGGGGGTTGTATATCGCATGCATATGGACCGCACTTTCATTGCTAATGGCAGTGTTCTTGGGCGTATGGGTGTTGGTTGCAACGGTCGTTGGGTTATTCCTCGCTTGGGCTTACAGCGCTCCGCCGTTTAGACTGAAAAAAAATGGCTGGATGGGAAACATGGCAGTAGCCATTTCCTATGAAGGCCTGGCCTGGTTCACCGGTGCAGCAGTCCTGATAGGCTCACTTCCTGATTGGCGGATTATCACGCTCGCACTGCTCTATAGCATTGGAGCCCATGGGATCATGACACTGAACGACTTTAAATCAGTGCATGGTGACAGCCGAATGGGTATTCAGAGCCTGCCTGTCCAAATGGGTGAAGCAGCAGCCGCTAAGTTCGCAAGTTTTGTCATGGCTGTACCACAAGTCGCAGTCATAACACTCTTGGTACTTTGGGACCTGCAATTTCATGCTCTCATGGTAACAGCATTACTCATTGGTCAGATTTATCTGATGTTCAAATATCTCCTGAATGAAACGGAGTTGACCAAAGAACCCAATCGTAACGCAGCACTATACAATGCCACCGGCACTACCTTGTATGTCATCGGAATGATGATTTGTGCTTTCGGCATTGGTGGACAATTGGCGGTGGGATCATGACAACCACATTAAGCCATAGCAACGAAACTCACCTGTCTTGGATAGGGATAATCCGTCTTGGACTTGTTCAGACAGCTCTGGGTGCCATAGTTGTTCTTACAACTTCCACCCTAAATCGCATCATGGTTGTGGAGTATGCCCTGCCGGCAATTCTTCCTGGCGCATTGGTTGGATTTCACTACGCCGTGCAAATGACAAGGCCGCGTTGGGGCTATGGTTCCGATATTGGTGGTAGGCGAACACCCTGGATTATCGGTGGATTGACCATCCTCGCTTTGGGCGGTTTTCTGGCTGCAATAGCAACTGCCATTATGAGCAGTCATTTTGTTGCGGGTCTCATAACATCCATTCTTGCGTTCCTGTTGATCGGTATAGGTGTGGGCGCGTCGGGCACGTCCCTCCTCACATTATTAGCCACCAGAGTAAGCCCCCGGCGAAGGCCGGCTGCCGCTTCCATAGTTTGGATCATGATGATAGCAGGATTTGTGATCACTGCCATTGCTGCCGGTAGTCAGCTTGACCCTTATAGTCCTGAACGTCTGGTGGTAGTGTCTGGCTGTGTTTCGCTCACTGCATTAGTGGTTGCCATATTAGCTGTCTATGGTCTCGAAGGTCACACAAAGAACAGCCTGGCCCCACAGCAAAAACCATCCGCCAAGCCTGATTTCAAGAAAGCTTTCTTCGAGGTTTGGAACGAACCAAAGGCGAGACAATTCACAATTTTCGTTTTTGTCTCCATGTTAGCCTACAGCGCTCAAGACCTGATTTTGGAGCCCTTTGCTGGTTTGATTTTCAATTTCACACCAGGTGAATCGACCAAACTTGCCGGCGTCCAAAACGGAGGTGTGATGTCTGGCATGATATTGGTTGCCATTGCAGGAAGCGCCATTGGCGGCAAGCGTTTTGGATCAATGAGATTTTGGGCAGTAGGTGGATGCTTGGCATCTGCGCTTGCCTTTGTAGGGCTCGCCATAGCACCCACTTTTTCCGACACATGGCCCCTACGGCTAAACGTTTTCTTTCTTGGGTTTGCAAATGGTGCTTTCGCCGTAGCAGCCATAGGTTCAATGATGGGACTTGCTAATCACGGTGTTGCAAAACGAGAAGGCACGCGTATGGGCCTTTGGGGAGCTGCACAGGCAGTAGCATTTGGCCTTGGTGGCTTTTTGGGAACCGTTGCCGTTGATGTGGCCCGAGCAATCATGGATGCACCAGCCAACGCTTACACGGTTGTTTTTGCTGGTGAAGCTATTCTGTTCATTATTTCAGCTCTTATTGCCTGGCAAGTCGCACCTAATGAAGCGCTCAAAAGACAGGAAACCCGCGAATTGGCCCCTGGTCCTTCAGAGGTTTTACAACCAGGCGAATAGACCAGTCTATTGATAAGGAGAAACTTGTGATGACCTTGTTTGATGTGACTATTGTAGGTGGTGGGCCTGCCGGATCAACCGCGGCCAACGAGTTAGCTCAATCTGGCTATAAAGTTCTTCTAATTGACAAAGCTGGCCGTATTAAACCTTGCGGCGGTGCTATCCCACCCCGACTGATAGAAGATTTTGACATTCCCGATCATCTACTTTGCGCGCGCATACGTTCAGCGCAAATGATTTCTCCGAAAGAAAAAAGAGTAGATATGCCAATCGAGAACGGATTTGTGGGAATGGTAAACCGCGAAACCTTCGATGAATGGTTGAGAGCACGCGCCGAAGCGTCAGGCGCCATACGAATAAATGCTGAATTTCTGGAATTAGAAGAAAAATCAAATCATATTGTTGTTCGCTACCGGGAAAAAGCATCCAATCAGGTTCTGAGCATAAATACGCGCATGCTGATCGGCGCTGATGGTGCGAAATCAAAAGTCCTCAAGCAAGGGCTTCCGAAAGTTAAGCCTGCCCCATACGTATTCGCATATCATGAAATCGTTGATGTGAATGAGAGTATGGGTAGCGATGGAAACCGTATCCATTACAACCCCACCCGGTGCGATGTTTATTACCAGGGCAAACTGTCTCCGGACTTTTATGCATGGGTCTTCCCTCACGGAGAAACTGCTAGT